>CAYXUG010000005.1:0-59256 GCA_964468655.1 uncultured bacterium
TCCATGGCTTCTTTAACTCTGCTATCTGTAAACCATGTCTATGGTAAGACACTTTAGAATTAAATTCTGAATTTATATTAACTTGTAACTGAAATGATTGGTGATATTTCACCTATTTTGTTTTACCAAATGAGGAAACTCTTAAGAAAGAATTTTAACGCTTAATGGCTAAATCTCCACTCACATATTCAGAATATCTGAAACTGGATTAAAAAGGAAATATCATTTCATACAACATCGAATTGCAGTGTCACTCCGTTTTTAAGAATGTTCGGGCGACTTTAGAAGAAGCAGGATCAAGTTGGAATAAGTTGGTTGATGTCACAGTGTTCCTTACAAATATGAAAGACGATTTTAATATATATAACAAAATTTATGCTGAATACTTCAAAGATAATCAACCTTGCTCTTTCTGAAAGAGGACTCCAAGCATTAAGACAAGTTGGGCTTTCAGATGTAATCCTGAAATTTACCATCTCAATGAAAGGCCGGATGATTCATGATATGGATGGAAATACCACGTTTCAACGGTACGGTCTTCGGGATGAAGAAGTGATTTATTCTATATCCCGTTCTCTTTTAAATAAAAATATAGGTCATGACTAGACCAGATAATATAAATTGCTGTAAGTTCTTGTATGACAATGAGAAACAAATATGTTAATCGTTCCCGAATTTCTGAAAAGAAATTTAGACAGTTGGTTAAACTGTTTTCTTTGGATCTGGACGCTGTCCAAATCAGTGAACTTTCGCACCTTAACCGGAACACTGTCAACCGCTATCTCAAAGCCATGCGTATTAGGATTGCAGAGTTTTGTGAAGTTGAATCCCCGCTTAATAGCGAAGTAGAAATTGATGAAAGCTATTTTGGAGCAAAGAGAGTCAAGGGGAAGCGTGACCGTGGTGCCAGTGGAAAAACCATCGTATTTGTCCAGAGGATCCTTTGGAGAATATTCAAACGGTATGGAAAAGTTTACACAGAAATTGTACCAGATGCTCGACGGAAAACACTTCAGGATATTATACGGGGGCGAGTAGATTTGGAAACAGTTATTCATTCAGACGGCTGGCGTGGATACAATGGGTTGGTTGATCTGGGGTACAAAAAACATTTTAGAGTACATCATGGTATGAACGAATTTGCTAGGGGGAAGACACATATTAATGGCATAGAAAGTTTCTGGGGATATGCAAAAACCAGGTTGTCTAAATTCCGTGGAATCCATAAAAAACGTTTTATCTTCATTTGAAAGAATGTGAGTTTAGATTTAATCATAGACATGAAAATATCTATCAAGTTTTGTGTAAAATCTTTGTAAATAAACCGCTCAACTAGTCTTGACCCTAAAATATTAATGGATAAAGCAGAGAAAACCGGCAATGTAAACATTGATTTCAATTGGAGTTGCAACGAAGTTAATGCTGATATCGGTGAAGTTATACTTCAGAATTTGGAAAACGGTACAAGAAGAAAGGATAAGGGAGTAGTAATAGTTTGTGACGGTTCGGGGTCAAATGTTCGAAAATCGGTAGAATCTTTGAATAACTTTACATGTTCTGTTAATTGGCTGACTCACGGATATAAAGAACTGACTATTCAACCATCACAAATTGGCAATTATCAAATGGAACCGAACGCACTCCACATATGGCCAAGGGAAGATTTTATGCTCATTGCACTACCCAATCTGGATAAAACATTTACTTGCACCCTGTTTTTCCCTTTTGAAGGAGACATGAGTTTTTCATCTCTTAATTCAGAAAATCAAGTTGACAAATTCTTTAAATCTTATTTTCAGGATGCTCATTGTCTGGTACCTGATTTAACTTTCCAATTCTTCCAAAATCCTGTGGGGAAACTTGGAACGGTGAAGTGTCATCCATGGTATTTTTCTGATAAATTACTCCTTTTGGGAGATGCCGCTCACGCTATTGTCCCCTTTTTTGGTCAGGGCATGAACTGTTCATTTGAAGACTGTACTAATTTGGATAAGATTTTGAATAATGACGCAGAAAATTGGGAATCCGTATTTTCAAATTTTTCAAAAAAAAGAAAACAGAATTCCGATGCTATTGCCGAAATGGCTCTCGAGAATTATATAGAAATGCGGCATGATACAACCGTTCCTGATTTCCAATTGAAAAAACAAATTGAATTCGCTTTAGAAAAAAAATTCCCAAAAAGATTCATCCCTCGATATTCAATGGTTTCATTTCACTCGATCCCATACTATGAGGTGCAAATAAGAGGTGCAATTAATTCAGAAATTATTGAAAAACTTTCAGTTTCCATTACCAATATTGACAATTTGAACTGGGAAAAGGTGGAAATACTTGTAACAAGTAAACTCAAAGAAATAACAGATTAAAGCAAAATAACATTCACTTTTTTATGTCATTTTAATTAATGATTGTAAACTACTATTTATTTACATTTACCCATTCACCTTGTATAATGAAAAAAGATAAAGGATTAAAATGAAACAATTAACCATTTTAGGCGCCGGAAATATTGGGTCAGCAATTGCAAGAGGACTGGTTGCGTCGGGAAAATACAAACACAATCAAATCACCTTAACAAGACGGGATAAGCAATCTCTTTCTCCTCTCTCAAATGAAGGATTTTCAACTGAAAATAATAACAGTAAAGCAATTGCAGGCAGAGATGCCATTATTCTGGCTGTTCAGCCACAGCAGTTGGTTTCTCTCCTTAAAGAAATTTCATCTTCAGTTAATAAAGGACAAGTTGTAATTTCTGTCGTAACGGGTGTAACCATTAATGAAATCAGTGATCAATTAAATTCAGATGTGTCTGTAATTCGTGCAATGCCGAATACTGCTGTAGCCATCGGCGAATCCATGACGTGTATCAGCGGAACAGATGAACAAACTGAAAATGTTAATTCAGTTTGTTCACTTTTTGATTGCGTAGGAAAAACACTCGTAATAAGCGAGAATCATATGACACAGGCAACCGCTTTGGCTGCTTGCGGGGTAGCTTTTTTCCTTCGATCAATTCGTGCTGCGACCCAAGGCGGAATTGAAATCGGATTTCACTCAAATGAGGCGAGTCTGCTGGCAGCACAAACTGCCCGCGGTGCCGCATCCCTCCTCCTCAATTCAGATGGCCACCCCGAATCCGAGATTGATAAAGTTACCACTCCACGAGGATGCACTATTGCAGGATTGAATGAAATGGAGCATCGTGGCTTCAGTTCTGCTATGATTAAGGGGATTTTAACATCCGCGGAAATTGCGGAAAAGTTATTCCATGAAAAGTAAAAAAACAATACAACCAATAATAACTTCCATCCTTATCCTTTTATTTATCAATGGATGCTCAACTCTTAGTCAAATCAGTCAAACCAAAAAAGCCATTGAATCATGTGAGTTTACTCTTCGAAAAATAACTCCATCCATTGACATTGGTAAACCAAAGATCACTTTAAAAGGGATTAAAGGATCCTCTGTTAAAATTGAATTTAATTTACATATTGATGTATTCAATACTACTGATATTGATTTAACCATTAACAAAATGAATCTCAGTTTATTTGCAGATAATAAATTGATCGTCTCCGGTACAACAAATAAACACACCTTCATCAAAAGTGGAGAAACTTCCAAAATAAAAACAAAACTATCTGTTGATCCGAAAAATGCCACTAAGAAGCTTTCAAAAAAACTTAAGAAAAAAGAAATCGCATATCGTGTGGAAGGAAAGTTTTATTTTAAATATAAAAAATGGGATATACCTGTCACTGTGAGTCTTGCGGAAAAATAATCAAGAGAAATCATGCCGACATCACCATCAGAAATGATGAATACCATGCTGGTTAATTTGGAAGAAAAAACAGGCAATACTCTTTCTCACTGGATTTCCGTCATTGAAAAAAGTGGTGAGGAAAAACACATGGCAATCATTAAACATTTAAAAACAAATCACGGGTTTACACATGGCTATGCCAACCTCATTGCATTTAAATTTCGTGAACGGTTCGATGCACCAAAATCCGGAGATGAAATGGTTGATGACCTGTTTTCCGGAGCTAAAGCCAACTTAAAACCGATATACGATAAACTGGTTAAATTGGTCCAATCTTTCGGAAAAGATGTTGAGATTTCACCAAGAAAAACATACATCACCATTCGAAGGTCAAAACAGTTCGCAATTTTCAAACCATCCACCACAGACCGGTTGGATGTTGGTTTGGTTTTAAAAGGTGTTGAATTTACCGACCGTCTTACGAGCGATAAAAAATTCAGCGGAATGATGACACACTGCATTGCTGTACACAGCGAGAAAGATATTGATCCGGAATTAGAGAACTATCTCAGCCAAGGATACAATCAGGCATAAAAGCTGGTTACGAATCTTTTTCCGCCAATTCCACCAGTACTCCACCGGCACTTCGCGGATGGATAAAAATAATCTTTTTCCCTCTCGTACCTTCCTTTGAAAGATCACTCAGTAATTCAATATTCTTCTCTTTCAATTCCTTAATTGCTTCGTCAATATTTTCTACTTCAAAACAGATGTGATGAATCCCCTCACCTCTTTTTTCTAAAAATTTTGCAATGGGTGAATTTTCTCCAATTTTTTCCAGCAATTCGATTTTACTTTTTCCGGCTTGGTAAAATTCTGTATTTACTCCCTCGCTTTCAACGGATTCCCGTCCCATTGATGATAGTCCTAATATTTCTAGCCAAAATGGAGAGGATTCGGTTATAGAATTTACCGCAATGGCAATATGCTCAATCCCTGTGATTTTCATATTACACCTGTTCTCTCATCGTTACACCAAGGCCGGGATTTGAGGGTAGAACCAGTCTTCCCTCTTTATCAACCTTTACACCTTCGAAAGGATCATTGGTGATAAGTAAATTACCATCAAGATCAGCATAATCAACTAGTGGTGATAAATGAGCGGCAGCGGTCACTGACAAAGACGATTCCACCATACATCCAAGCATCACTTCCAGTTTATGGTTTTTGGCTGTTTCAATCATTTTATTTGCTTCATCCACGCCGCCGCACTTCATTAGTTTTATGTTAATACCGTGAAATGCATTCTCCAATTCCGGAATGTCCGAGGCAGTTAATGAATTCTCATCTGCGATTAATTTTAGTGTAGAAGTTTCCTTAAGTATCGCAGTTTCACTCAGTTTGTTTGCTGGGAGTGGTTGCTCCACAAATTCCACATTTTGGCTGGAAAGCCAGTCGCACATATTTTTTGCTTCTTCCAGATTCCACCCTTCATTAGCATCAACACGAATCGGTTTACCTGTCACTTTTCTCACTTCCCGTATTATTTCTTTATCTGAACCTGTACCAAGTTTCACTTTCAGGATTGGGAATTTTTCTGCCTCTTTAACTTTTTCCTGAATCACATCCGGGCTGTCAATCCCGATTGTGAAAGATGTTACCGGCATCTCCTGTCCGTTCAATCCAAATTTCTGGAACAGCGGTTTATCTTCAATTTTTCCCCAGAGATCGTGGGCTGCCATATCCACAGCCGCTTCGAGCGAATTGCACCCTTGACATAAGGGACGTAGTTCATCCAGTGTTTTATCAAGGGAGTTCGTATCAGTCAACTTTGAAAATGTACCATGTCCTAATATTGAAAGAATCTGATCAAATGATTCCCCATATCTCTTTGATGGCGCAGCTTCCCCCATTCCCGTTTTACCATCCTGGGTTAAATAAACGAAAACCACATTGAATGAATCGTTTGAACTTCTCGAAATGGTAAAACTGTGGCGGCATTGGATTCGATAAGTGGAATAATGAAATTTCATCGAGGATGATAGCTTATCCTAACTTTTGAAGAATTGACTTCAAAATAGGTTCGGCACCAAAACGAACTATATCTGAAACCGGCAGTCCAAACTTTTTACTGTAATTTTTAATTTCCTTTTTGCTTTTCACATCAGACAATCCGTGTGTTAAAAGACTGATTCCCGCATATTCCACTTTCTTGAACGGTTTCAAAAGAGAAACGTGCCATTCCATCAATTTATTCAATTCCGGTATGGGATAGTTGAATGTATCCTTAGCTCTATTGGGTTCGTGACACATAACCATCATATCCGGCATGGCACCATGCAAAAGCCCGAGTGTTACACCAGAATATGCCTGATGGTTCAACGACCCCTGACCTTCAACAATGATAATATCTGCCTTACCATCAACTGCATCGATTTCAGCCTCAACAGCACCGGACACGAAATCACTGACGACTGCATCAACAGCAACACCTCTTCCTGACAGAAGAATACCAGTCTGTCCCGTGCCAACCATTACACCACGTTTTCCTGTTTTTTCCAATGCATTCATCAGTTCCCATGCGACGGTCATTTTTCCCGTATCGCAGTCACTCCCCACGGTAAGTAATACAGGTGTCTTCCGGGTTTTCCATGATCCTCTATAAAATGGAAGCGGATTCACAGGTTTTCTCAAATCTTTGATGGTCACCCTTTTTCGGGCTGCGGCATGTTTTAATTCTTCATCATCGGTAAGAAATTCATGCAGCCCAGAAACAATATTCAACCCGTTTTCAATGGCGGAAATCAGGGTGGCACGCCAGTCGTAAGGAACAATTCCACCTGGGGGAGCAATGCCAATCAATAGGGTATCCGGTTGGTAGGTTAATGAATCTTCAAATGATGCAACAATTGGAACATTCCCTCCAAACCCTATAACTTCCTGAACTGTCTTACCGGCAGATTCTGAATCAATAACAACAGCGGCTTCTTCCGACCGGTATCGTAGAACAGCATTCCCGGTTTTTGAGAGGAGATAGTCAAACCTGCCTTCGGCTAAGATGGCGTACCGCGGCACAGGTTTTTATCCGTAGCGAATTTTTATAAGTGATTTAAACAACCGCTTAATACGGGAGGATGACGGAAACCACCACAATTCCTTCTTCATGCCGAATCTGTCTTCGCACACAGATTGTATTTGCGCAAATGCTTTTATACCTTCTTCACCCTGCATTCTTCCGATACCGCTGATTCCCATACCACCGAAAGGAAGTTCCACACAGAGGTAATTTGAAAGAACATCATTAATGCAGATATTCCCCGCGCGGATTTTTCGTGACATCATCCTCGCTCTCCGCTTGTCTGACGTAAAAATTGAGGCATTCAGACCATAGGATAATGAATTCATTTTTTCAAGCGCTTCCTTATCATTTTTCACCTTGACAATTGAAATTTCCGGACCGAATGTTTCTTTTGTCATTATGTCCATTGTTTCGTCAACATCTGCCAAAACAGTCGGTTTAATGAAATAACCATTGAGGGATTCATCAATTTCACCGCCAGTCAAAACAGTTGCACCCTTTTCCACTGCATCTCTGATCTGATTGAGTACAATATCTTTCTGCATTTTTGTGGACAGACTCCCCATGTCGTACGTATTGCCATTGGGACCATACGTTATGTTTTCAGTGAGTGCAGTGACTTTTTCAATAAATTCATCTGCTACCTTTTCATCAATATAGACCCGCTCAATTGCAATGCATGTCTGCCCGGCATTGGAGAATCCGCCCCACACCGCTGCGTTTGCAGCACGGTCAAGGTCGGCATCATCCGCCACATACATAGGGTCTTTTCCACCCATTTCAAGAATTACAGGTTTTAATTTTTCAGCGCAGGCAACGGCAATTTTTCTCCCCACACCAACACTACCGGTAAAACAGATCATATCGGTTTCAGGTGAACCTACAATTTGCTGACCTACTTCTCCTGTACCAATGGCTACATGAAAAATATCTGGTGGAAATCCCGATGAATCTGCAATTTCTTTTAATTTTAATGCTGTGAGAGGTGTGTATTCTGAAGGTTTCAGGATAACCCCATTCCCTGAAATCAATGCCTGAAATACCGGCGCTGCAGCTAAAATTAATGGATAATTCCACGGTGAAATTATTCCTACAATCCCACTTGGAAGGTGCCGAACGTATCCTTTCTTTGTTTTTAAAAGACTGGGATTTCTCGATTCATCAGCAAGTATTTTCGGACCCTTTTTTGAAACAAACCGCATGATTTCCGCTGTTGTCATGATTTCAGATTGACCGTCGAATCGGGTCTTCCCTGTTTCTGAACAGATGACGTCTATCAGTTCATACATTCGTTCTACCATTTTCTTTCGGACGTCTGTTATGAACCGCGCCCGGTCTTTCAAACTCAGGGATTGCCAGTATCCAAGACCACCACGGATTTTCTGCAATTTATTATTTATATCATCAGATGAATCAACAGGAATTGAAGTTATAACTTCTTTTGTGGCAGGATTGATGCAATCCAATGTTGAGTGTTGCCCGTTTTTACCGGTTGTAGTTTTTTCTTCTGCGGTTTTTTTTAATACTTCTGTCATGGTATTTAATTCCTATTTCATATTTGTATGAATCTAACGTAACAATTCACTTTGGTTCAAGAAATATTCCGCTTTCTTCAGTGCATCGTATTATACAGTAATTTTTCA
Organism: uncultured bacterium; assembly: GCA_964468655.1. Taxonomy (GTDB): domain Bacteria; phylum Fidelibacterota; class Marinisomatia; order Marinisomatales; family CAYXUG01; genus CAYXUG01. The sequence continues at coordinate 8,489 of CAYXUG010000005.1, forward strand.
TTACCTTATCCAAAAACTTCGACTGAACAAAACAATAACGGTAAATATTTCCAACCTTCCCAAAAGCATGCAGAACGACAAGAGCCACTTTGCCGTCATGGGCAGGTGAGCGTAGTTATCCACTGGTCCTACCGATCCCAATCCCGGACCGATATTCCCGATAGACGCTGCTGTGGCTCCGATAGCGGAAACGATATCCAGTCCCATGGCTGTCAAAAGAATGGATACAAAGACAAAAATCAGCACATAAAACAGAACAAAACTGACGGTATTCCGCGTAATATCATCTGAAATCAACCTTTTACCAATTTTTACAGGAATAATCGCTTTGGGGTGGAGAAGTCTCTTTGTCTCCAGAAAAACATATTTGATAATGACCATGACTCTGGCAATTTTCATTCCGCCTCCCGTTGAGCCGGAACATCCTCCAAAAAACATAAGCATTAAAAGAATGATCTGGGCAAACGATCCCCATAGAGCATAATTTGCAGTACCAAAGCCGGTGGTGGTTACAATTGAGATGACTTGAAAAACAGAATCCCGAAATAGTTCATGTGTAATGTTACCAAATAACAGTCCATTATTAATCAATAATATGAGTGTAAAAACAACAATTACGCCACAATAAAATTTGAATTCGCCATCACTGAAGTATCCCTTTCTTACACCGCTGATGGCTTTCCAGTGAAGCGCAAAATTGACTCCTGCAAGAAACATGAAGATTGCGACAATATATTCAATGTATGCACTTCCAAACTGGCCAACGCTTCCATTAAAGGTAGAAAATCCTCCTGTTGCCATCGTGGTAAAGGTATGGCACATGGCATGGAATAATGACATTCCCCCGAAATAGAGCAAAAGTGTTTCCAATGCGCTGATTCCGAAATATACCATCCACAGCACTTTTGCTGTTTCCTGGACTCTCGGCTTAATTTTATCCGTAACCGGTCCCGGTACTTCCGCTTTGAACAGTTGTACTCCGCCAACCCCCAATAGAGGCAATATGGCTATGCCGAATACAATAATTCCCATGCCGCCAATCCATTGAATAAAACTCCGCCAGAACAGGATACCGTGCGGGAGACTTTCAATTCCGTTGGGAAGATTTGGCAGCGTTTCGGGATTACCAATGATAGAAGCACCGGTTGTTGAAACTCCGGACATGGCTTCAAAAAATGCGTCGGTAACATTGGGAATTGTTTCGGTCATCAAAAATGGCAGAGCCGAAAAGATGGCGACAACAAACCAGCCAAATGTTACAATAGCAAAACCATCTTTAATATTGAGTTTCACCCTCCCTCTTGTGAAAAACCAAATTGGCAATCCCATGAAAAAAGTAATGGCAGCCGATTGAAGAATCCCATCTAAATCGCTATCCCCGTAATAAAAAGACCATGCCGCCGCAAGAAGCATGGTCAATCCTAATACAGTCGTAATGGCTGCAAGAACATTCAGAAGACTGCGTATATGCATTTATAAGATTAGATAAATAATTTTTCTACTTTTGGTATCACCTGCGGAATTGTAAAAAGCAGTACCGAATCTTCATCTGTAATTGAAGAATCACCTTTTGGAATAAACAGGTTTCCGTGGTGATTTACTGCGCCGATAATGCAGGCGGAAGGCAAGTCAACTTCTCTTAATTTTGTTTTTGTAATTTCACTGCCAACAACAGGTGTAATTTCTACTGCTTCTACAGGAATATCTTCAAAATTTTTCACCGACACATGATCACCGCTTTTAATATATTCGTGAATAATATTGACAGTTGACATATTTTTACTCACCACTGCATCCAATCCGATAACTTTAGTAGCAGGAATATAATCAGTGGTAGATACATGCACGATCGTTTGTTTTGACCCAAGATGCTTGGCTAGGAGAGCTGAAAGAATATTTGTCTTTTCACTTTCTGTGACCGCTATAAAACTGTCCAATTCATCAATATTTTCTGATTTAAGAAATTCTATTGAGGTACCATCACCATTTAATATCAATGTTTTATCCAACCTTGTCGCCAGTTTCCTTGCCTTTTCCTTGTTATTGTCAACAAGCCTGACATCAATTTCCGATGATAATTTGTTTGCCACAGTTCTTCCAATTTTGCCCCCTCCTACAATCAATGCATTTCGTGTTTCATTAATGGGTTTCCCAACCATTTCAAGTACATGGTTGACACTATCACGTTTTGCAAGAAAATAACATAAATCATCACCCTGAAATGTAAAATCTCCATGTGGAATAATAGTCTCTTGATTTCTCAATACCGCTACAGCACAGAAGGAAAAATGGTTATATTCTTCCCGGATATCCTTAAGTAATTTATTGGAAATGGGGGTTCCATTTTCAAGTCGGATTCCCACTACCTGTAAACGTCCCCCTTCGAAATCCATAACACTGGTTGCGGATGTTTGTTTAACCAATCTTACAATTTCTTCAGAGGCAGCCATTTCAGGATGAATGACAAGATCTATTCCAAATTTCTCCGGATGAATGATGGTATCTTTTTTCGAGTATTCTGTATTTCTTAACCGGGAAATTATTTTTCTGGCACCCAGTTCATGAACCAACTGACAGGCAATTAAATTGACTTCATCAACACGGGTAACAGTGACAACAATATCGGATTCTCCCACTTTCGCCTCCTTCAATACTGTGGGACTTGCACCATCACCTTCTACAACAAATACATCGAGGTATTCCCGAGCCCGCTCACATTTCATTGGGTTATTATCAATGGCAGTGATATCAAAATTTTCTTCACTCAACCCTTTGGCAAGGTTGAACCCAACTTCCCCAACACCAATGATCGTAATTTTCATTGTTTTACTCGCTCGTTTTCTGGATTGTTTATCATTTCTTTAGTGACAGGTAATGGACAATATTCTCCACTGGAAAATTCCTGGGACTCAATCTTTAATGCGTGGTCAAATCTTGCTCTATAGTTCTCCCATGCGATAGCCGAAGTCAATTCAACAATCTGCTCATTATTAAAATATTCTTTTATTTTTTCGAATATCTCATCGGGAATTTCAGCGGGCGTTTTGGTCATGGCATCTGCGTATCGCAGAACGGCTTTTTCAGTTTCATCAAATTGAGAGGAAATTATATAATCTTGTAATTCGTTTAATTTTTGATCAGTCAACCCAAGTTTTCTGCCAACGGCAGAACCGATATCAATTCAGAAGGGACACCCAATGAGAGTTGCTGTTCTTATCTGAGCCAGCAGTTTAATATGACCCGGGACTGTCTTTGCCCCTTTTTGCGCCTGTTCCATAAGAATGTAACCTCTGAATATCTTTTTATGATGAGCTGTCACTTCTAATGGAGTGGGTACTTTTCCAAATTTCCTTTTAGATACGAAACATGCAATTCCCGCAAGAATTGACTTTCCTGTTTCTACCCTTTTAATTCTTAGCATAAACCCGCAACATGTATTTGGTATTTTATCTCAAAAGGACCATTTTCATGGAATGATGGTTGACACCAACCTTCAGCAAACAGATATATTCTCCCGAGGACATCTCTTCACCTGAAGCGTTTTTTCCATCCCAACTGATGGAATGGTATCCGGCAGGAAGTACGTTATTTTTTAAGATTCGTACTTCATCACCACTGGAATCAAATACCGAAAGGTTAATAATGGCATCTTCAGCAAGTTCAAATTTGATTTCAGTTTCTGCCTCAAACGGATTCGGGAAGTTTTGAGACAGCTTAAATTTTTTGGGTAATTCTGGAACGATGAAAATCTGGCCTGAAGAAATTCGAAGATTGATTTTCTTTCCCCGGGGAGAAGACGCGATAAAATCCTTGACGATTAACTCAAGTTCACCGCCATTTTCAACGAGAGATGAAATGGGGATCGTAAGAACCGGATTCGTTAAATCTATTCCTTTGCCGTCCATACTGAATGCAATGACTTTCACTTCATCTGAATCACCACCCGTATGCAACTGCAAATGTTTATTTTCAGGGGAAAATTCTGGCTTCCCAAGCATCAGTTTGGTACTGTCAAAGGCAAGCGTAAATTGAAGTCCCGCAATATTTTCCGGGGAATTAATAGTTAAAAATATTCTGCCATCCTGATCTTTTGATATGGTTGCATCGGAAAATTCAACTTGGGTAAGTTGATCGTCCCCAATCAAAGACAGAGGTAAAATGAAGAGTAATTTGAAAATCGTCGAACGCATAAAACAATGTTGTCTATCAGGTAAATTACGCATTTCGTTTTTTAAATAAAATAAAAGTTAATTCAATTAATGAACAAAATTTCCAATGACTACATTATTTCTCATGCAATTTAAATTGATTGGGGTAATTGTACCAATCATCTTTTGATCGCCTTCAACATTCACTTTCATATAATTTTCTGTAAATCCTGATAACTCTCCGTTTTCATAGGATTCAAATAAAACCGAGTGAGTAGTACTAAGTTGGTTTTCATAAAACACTTTCCGTTTAGATTCTGAAAGTTTCCTTAATATTTTACACCTATTTTGTCTTTCTTCCATATGAACAACATCGTGGTAATGGATGGCTTCCGTATTTTCCCGTTCTGAGTAAGAAAACACATGCAAATAACTGATATCCAAATCATGAATAAAATTGTACGTTTCCAGAAAATCCTTTTCAGTCTCACCGGGGAATCCAACAATGACATCCACTCCTATGCAACAGTCAGGAATCAATTTTTTAATTGTTCTAACACGATTTTCATACAATTCTTTTAAATATCTACGCTTCATCTTTTTTAAGATTTTGTTTGAACCCGATTGCAATGGAATGTGAAAATGGGGCATTATTGTTTTAGAATGTGAGGCAAATTGAATAATCTCATCCGAGAGTAAATTCGGTTCAATGGATGAAATCCGGATTCTGTCAATTCCATCCACCTTGTTAAGCTGATAAAGTAGATTTAAAAAATTATCATCCCTTCCCGCTACGAAATCCCCAATATTGACGCCTGTGAGCACAATTTCTTTAATTCCATTATTTGCGATTTCATTTGCTTTCAAAACAACATTTTCAGTGGTGTCACAACGGCTAACTCCTCTTGCTAAGGGAATGGTGCAGAAAGAACAATTGTAATTACAGCCGTCTTGAACTTTAAGGTATGATCTCGTCCTTTCACCAAAAGAATAGCTGGATACAAAACTCTCCACCTCAGAAATATCACAACTGTAAACAGAGGTTCCCCCATTACGTCCAATTGATTCAAGATAGTTATTTAGGTTGAATTTCTCTCCTGTGCCAAGCACCAAATCGACTCCGGGAATTTTACTAATTTCTTCCGGTTTCAACTGTGCATAACAACCGGTAACTGCAACATGAGCGTTTGGAGATCTGCGCAAAGCACCTCGTATAATTTTCCTGCACTTGCGGTTCGCGTTTTCAGTTACAGAGCAGGTGCTGATTACATACAAGTCCGCTCGTTGAGAAAAATCCACCAGTTCATATTGATCCGTTTTTAAAATAGTTCTGCAAATTTCTGATGTTTCAGAAAAATTCAGTTTACACCCTAATGTTTGGAATGCTATTGTGCTTTTTTTCATTCAGTCAACTTCGTGCGATTATGCCAATTCGACTCTGCTCTGGTCACCTAACATAAAACGGTTTGTTACAGGTCTCTGATTTTGTCCTCTTATTTGGACATCCATCCCTAGCAATGAATCGGCAATTCGGTGAGAAACATTTTCAATAAAAGTTCTCTCCAAAAATATGGAATTTTCCACTTCACTATTTACGATTCGGCACTCATTGCCAATGGCTGTATGGGGACCAAGATACGCATTTTCAATTGTCACATTCCGCCCAACAACCACAGGACCTCTTATTCTGCTGTTCACAATTTTACATCCTTTGCCGATTCTCACTCTTCCGGAAATACTTGAGGCACTGTCCACATCTCCAGTAATATTATTCTCCTGCGATTCCAATACAAGCCGATTTGCATCCAAAAGGTCGGACACTTTACCGGTATCCTTCCACCATCCTGTTATTTCTGAAAATGAAATTTTATACCCTTTTTCCAGAAGGAATTGATGAGCATCTGAAATTTCCAATTCACCGCGCGAAGACGGTGTAATTTTGTTCACTGCTTCAAAGATACTGTTGTCATAAATATAAATTCCTGTGACTGCATACTTGCTTTTTGGTTTTTCAGGTTTTTCTTCAATTCCTACAATGGCATGATCATTTATTTCAGGTACGCCGAATCTTTGCGGGTCGGGAACTTCGCTAAGTACCAGATGGCAATTTGATTTTTTTTCGCTGAAACTGTCAATGAACTTTTTAATACCACCTACCAATATATTATCACCCAGATAAAAAATAAACTCATCATCTCCAATAAAGTCTTGAGATATTTTCACTACGTGGGCAAGTCCTTTTGGTGATTCCTGTGAAATATAGGTTATGGATATTCCAAGTTCTGAACCGTTACCAAATACTTTTTGAACTTCAGTATCTCCTTTATTAATAACGATTCCCGCTTCTGTAATCCCTGCATCTCTTACATATTCCAGCGCATAGGCAAGCATTGGCTTGTTTGCAATGAGAATAAGATGTTTATTTTGTGTGTGAGTTATGGGTCTCAGACGGGTACCATGCCCTCCCGCTGTAATCAATGCCTTCATTTTTTTTATTTATTTAGTCCTTCGTGACTAAGTAAATCCGCTTTTTTATTTTTATCACGAAGGACATGTGTAATTTGCCAAAAATTAAAATTTTCAAAATGATTCATTACCTGCTGATAAAGTTTCCGTATTCTTTCATTTTTCACCTTGTACTCTCTGTTGATCTGTTTCACCATCAACTCACTATCACTGAAAACTCGAATGGTATCCGCCCTTAATTCTGTCGCCAGTTCAAGACCTTTTATCAATGCCCCGTATTCTGCTTCATTGTTTGTCGCTTTACCGATATTTTCAGCAAATGTCAGCAATTCGTCCCTGTTATTCCCTTTCTCATTTGAACGGTAAAAAACACCTCCGATGCCCGCTGTTTCCTTCTGCAAATTTGCGGCGCCATCCACATATAATACCAAATGTACTGGTTTACTTTTTTCATCATCTTTTGAGCTATTTAACAATTTTGAATAGATTTTTTTCCATTCTTTAATGGTTGATCCATTTACCATTCGGGCTATTTCATCGATACGATCCGGTGAAAATAGCGAATGTAAAAGTTGCTCTTCTCTACTTGAAAATTCTATCATGGATGGATAGAAATTACATTGGTGTCAACCGTTCCACAAAGGGATTGTTTCCACTTTTTGCAGGGCATTCCTCCCAGAAGTAGCACCAGTTGCAAAGTGGTGTTGGTTTCGGCGGAAAAGGCCCGTCATTGTCTATTGTGTTTTTAATAGTATCTATTTCAGTCATGACTATACTTTGCATTTTTTCTAACTCTTTCTCAGTCCTTGATGATTCGACAGAAATACCGCACCGAACAAAATGCCAGACTAATTTTACTTTCTTTACATTTTCATATTTCTTTTTCAACCCGATCTGATACAGGGCTAATTGTCTGTCTTTATTAGCGCCTGCAATTGTCATTGGTCGTTTTGATGTTTTGTAATCATGAATCTCCCATTCTCCATCTCCACAATAATCAATCCTGTCTGCTATACCCACAAACTGATAATTTGCATCATCATTTAGGTTGAACAACAATTTTATTTCAAGATCCACAGCCGGCTGATTGAACGGTTTGTATTCCCTGAAATACCATGAGAGAGAGTCTAATCCCAAATCATAATAATCTTTTTTCTTCAAATTCTTATTTACGAAAACCAATCCATCATGCCATTTATTCACCCATCTTTCATGGAAATCTTTTATCAATCCATCAAATAATGGTGGTTTTTTCTTCATCACCTGTTCATATAAAAATTCCAGTGTTTCGTGTACACGCTTGCCTAAAAATGATTCAATACTTTCAAACGGTTTTTTAATACCATCAAGGTAATGCAGTTTAAAACTCCTGGGACATTGTTTAAATGTAGTTAAACTTGAATATGAGAAAGGTCTTTTCACTTGTCCGCTTCTACTATATTTGAACAGATAAAATCACCTACCTCCTCAGTGCCCAGACTTCCTCCGAGATCGCGTGTAACCCACCCGCTCTCCACCGATTTTTTGATAGCAGATTCTACACTTTCTGCAATTTTACCTTTTTTAAGATGTTTCAGCAGACTTACAACGCATAACATGACTGCCAATGGATTTGCGTAATCCTTCCCGGCAAATTTTGTAGATGACGGGTGCAATGGTCTTAATAAAATAAAATCCGATGGCGAATAAATGGTGGAACACCCCAATCCGTATCCTCCGGTAAGACTTAATCCTATATCTGACAACAATCTTCCCAACCCTGAATTTACAACTATGATGTCGAACTTTTCCGGTTCCCGCAATAATTGAAAAATCAAATGAGGATACCGAATGTGTGTGGCAGATATGTCTGTATAATTGCTTTTAATTTCATCAAATGATCTCAACCACAAACCGTGACTGTATGGACTTTCCTCCGGCATAGTGGTAAGAGTTACCATTGATCTTTTCCAGCGGGTAGCCATTTTAAATGTGTGGTCAATAATGTTGAAAACATGCTGTTTTGAGCTTACTATTTCATCAACGGTTATTTCAGATTTTGAATTTTTATAATACTGCCTTCCATATTGTTTTCCCAATATTTCATGAATTTCTCTTACAATTATGAAATTGATATCATTTGGAGTTTTGTTCATTAGAATACCTAAATCCTCATTCAGCAATTCAATATGGATTGATTCACAAAACAGGTTAAACTTCCGGAAAAATGTGTTATATATTTCATTAATATGGATGTTGTCAGGAATTCTTGGATCACCGAGACACCCAATGAGTATGGCGTCAACATTCTTTTTAATTTCCTGAATAACAGAATCCGGCACCGAAATTCCATCTGACAAATAATACTCCGCACCCAAATCAAATTGAATAGTCTCAAGGGAAAGCTGAAACCTTTCATTAAGCGTATCAATGAGTTTAACAGCTTCGGTCATTACCTCCGGACCCACTCCATCACCCGGAATTATAGCCACCTTTGGCATACCATTATCCTTTTAATTGCTCAATAAGAAAAATACGGATCCAATAATTCGTAATCCCCGAAACCTGTATGATCTACAAATGTAAATGTTTTATTCAGGTGATAATAGTGCCATCTCTGGTACGATTTACCATCCCTGGTATATAAATTTGTCTCAATATCATCAGGTGGTCCGAACATGATAAAAACCATTCCACGTGCTGTTTCCCAGCCATCCTGGAACGAACCAAATTTTTCGTTAGTATATTTGACTCGCTGATAATATTCATTCATTAATTCATTGGTATCCGTTTCAGGCGTTGGATCTCTCACTTTCCAGAATTCATGAAATAATTCTTCTTTTTTATGCCCGTCTGACTTCGATAACTTCTTGAGTTCATCTTTTTTACCAATATACTTTAATTGCCTGATGGATGTATTTAAATTCGTAATGTAAGGTGAAATATTGCGCCAGTTGTATTTTATCTCTAATGATGAAATAGATTTTGTTGAACCCTGTTCCAGAACTAATTCAACAACATATTTATCATCGCCCACGTCAGCCATTTTTATTTCAAGCATATCTTCAAAATTCGTGTTTTGAGTTTCTTCAACAGAAGAATATTCGATCAACACATCATCAGATGATTTTATCCGTGTTGTGAGTGAATAATGTTTGTTTGGTACCCAAGCTTCGTAATAAATATATATCACCGTATCCGTATAGGTGGTAGTTGGGGGAATAATGGGAAATAAGTCTAAAGAATCCGTGAAATCCGGTGATTCAAACAGAAGCAAATCACTCACTACTAACTTTTTCTTGAATCTTTCCAAATCTATTTTTTTTATTCTCTTTGCGGAGCGATGAGTGTCCATATCTGTTAATCGTGCTAATAAGTGATATGTTTTCGAATGCGGTAAATAAAAGGACTTCTTATGGTAATTGAAATGTTTTGATGATACCGTTTTTTTATATTCCCCTGTAATTACTTCACCTGAAATTACCTCTTCTAAAATTTGTACATCCTTTTCTTTTTTTAAACTAATCAGCATTTCATACTTTGCCTTAAAAATATCTTTCTCTTTTAAAAACTGAATTGAACGAAAAGGTATTTTAAGATAAATATCAATTCTAACAGAATCCATGGATGTGGAAGGATAAACAGGCGCAATTACGTGGAATTTTAGATTGTCGTCAATATTCGTATCTTTTTTATCATTGGTATCAGCTGAATAGCTGAAGATAAATAATATTATAAAAATGAAATAATGAATTAGTCTTTTCATAGTCTATTTCCAATTAAATCTGCATAATCCATTAGGAGTTCCAAACCAAATTACATCATCCATAACTGAAATTGAATGAATATCATTTGATGGTAAGCCATCATTCTTATTAAACCGTTGGATAAAATCCTCTTTTAAATCAATTAAAATTGCGCCGTTATTCGCAGCAACCCATAAATATTCATCTTCATCATCGAAAGAAATTACCTCTAAATCATTGATTTCTGAATTTAAAATATGATGACCCTTGCCAAGTTCCGACCACCCAGCAGTTTTTTTATCAAACGTGAAAATTCCTGAATCGTACACAAAATAAACGTTGTTTCCTGAACCTGTTATTTTTTTAACGCGGAGAATTATTCCCAACTCAGAAATTTCCATCTTATAATTTTTTGGTACATTAACAAAATTAGTGCCATTAAAATAGAATAATGATTCTGACTGCAATCTGAACAATCCAATCTCGGCTGCAATCCACAGATTATCTTTATCCCAATAAAGATCATAGATTCTTATTCCGCGGAAAAGATTAAAATATTCCTGATTAATGCTTCTATATAGTGCAGGTGATAATTCAGTTAAACCTCGCTGAGTACCGGCGAAAACAGTTTCTTCATTGGTCACCAAAGATGAAATAAATGAGTCAGCCAATCCCCGTACTTCAGAAATAAAAAACCATGAACCATCCTCAATATCAAAAACCTGTATTCCCTGCGGTGTACCAAACCACCATTCATTTTTTACCTTTGCTCCGCATGTTATCTGATCTATTCCAAAATGTATTTCATATTTTCCCCTGTATTGGTTCCAGTAGTCCCGTTCAATATCGAAAAAGGTAATACCGGAATGTTGACTTCCCCCGGAATACCCACCCATCCACAAGCCATCAGTATCATCAAGCAATATTTCAAGATCTGTCTGCACGGGGCCGTGATTGAGTGGTTCAAGGGTTTGCATCTGACGGTCACCGTAAAAAAGCGGTCCCCCGCTCGTACCCACCCAAATATCACCAAAGCGATCTTGGTGAATTGTTGTTGCGGTAACTTCTTCCAATTCAGGACCGTAAAACCGCACTCCCTGATTCATCCAAACACCGGTGACGCCAAATCCATCCAACATTTCAGAATTATCATCAAATCGTTGACTATGAGCGCTTCCCCACGTAATAGTATCTTCCGGGAAAGTGGCATAGGGTACCATCAAAAATCCCGAAAAATTGTTTAATTTCATCAATTGGTAATTTGTCCGGCACCACAGAAAATCATGGGTTGAGCCGATTTGTTCAATTTTTTCATTGGGCTGAAGTCCCAAATACGAACGTGAAATTGACTGCCAGTTTCCACCCCTATCGGTTGAATAATGCACTCCGGATTCAGTTGAAGCCCACAAAAAATGAGTTTGAAAATCGTAATAAACTGCAAACACCCTATTTTCGGGAAGTCCCTGCGATTGGGTAACTGGATAGTCCCAATATTTACCGAAAATCTGATACCTTAAAATTCCACCGTTTGTTGCGAAATAGATAAACTGACTTCCATCTGCAATGGAATTAACATAACCACTGTACTGATAGGTTACCCAATCCCACGGCTGGTATTTAATGTTTTTCTGGGTATATGTCGGAGTGGTTAAAAACCCGAAAATTATTATAAGGGATGTTGTTCCTTTTAAATACAAAAATCAATCAGGATTGTGGTGAGAAATAATATTATGAAGGTCTTCTTTTGTAACTATTACCACGCCTGCCTGTTCGACCACAGACCCGGCCGCATAGTTGGCAATGGCAGCGGCTTCCGTAGAAGAAGATCCGCAAATATGAGCCAGTGCAAATGCGGCAATGACAGTATCTCCCGCCCCGGACACATCGTGTACATTTCTTGCCCGTGTTGGAATACTATGAGCACCCGATTCATCAAAGAGTGTCATTCCTTTTTCACCTAATGTTAACAGCAATAAGTCGCATTGCAATTTTTTCCTCGATTTCTGTCCTTGATCATTCATTTGAGAATCGGTGATATTGGCATTGCCCATGGCTCTATTCATTTCATTCAAATTCGGTTTTAACAGGGTAACTTTTTTAAAATCGAAAAAATGGTCATTTTTGGGATCGGCATAAACGGGAGTTGAATTATCTGCACACAATGAAATGATTTGGCTCAGCAACTGAGGGTTGAACAATCCTTTATCGTAATCTTGCAGAATTACCGCATCAGCATCTTTTATTTTATCTACAAATTGTGTGAAAATCATGTCGTTAATCTCCGATTCTAAAGGTGAAATGTCTTCCCAGTCTGCCCGCACTACCTGTTGATTATGTGCGAATACTCGCGTTTTGACAGATGTCGGTTTCGACGGATCAACAACAATTCCGCTGATATCGGTACCAATGTCGGACAGAATTGTCTTCAGATTTACCCCATCCCTGTCGTCACCCACTGTACCGACAATATCCACATTCGCGCCAAGAGAACGAAGATTGGCTGCTACATTCCCGGCACCACCAACGTTACTGCTGGTGGATTCAATTTTAACCACCGGTACAGGCGCTTCCGGTGAAATTCGGTCTGCTATTCCCCACAGGTAATTATCCAGAATAAGGTCACCCATCACCAATATCCGTTTTTTTGAAAATCGGGACTCTATCTTTTTGTAATCTGAAATTTTCATTTCGTGTTTATTAAACTTTTTCCTGTCATTTCTTTCGGCTGAATCAGATTAAAATAATCCAAAATTGTTGGAGCTACGTCTTCCAATCCGCCATTTTTAACGGATCGCGCCCCATTTGAATCTACAATAAAAAACGGTACGGGGTTCAACGTATGAGCTGTATGGATCCCACCTGTCTCTTCATAAATCATCTGTTCAAGGTTGCCGTGATCGGATGTAACAAACGAGACACCTCTCGCAGAACTGACTTCATCCAATATTTCACCGACAATTCCGTCCACAGTTTCCATGGCTGAAATGGTTGCCTTCAGATCGCCTGTGTGCCCCACCATATCAGGATTTGCAAAATTGACGACCATACAATCATATTCATTCGATTGAATAGCTGAGATTACCTCTTTCCGGATTCCATCCGCGCTCATTTCCGGCATAAGGTCATAAGTTGCCACTTTCGGCGAGGGAACAAGAATCCGTTTTTCATTGTTTCGCGGTACCTCTTCACCTCCGTTGAAAAAATAGGTAACGTGGGCGTATTTTTCTGTTTCAGCCACACGGAGTTGTCTGAATCTTTCTTTTTCCAACACATCAGCCAAAATGTTGTATTGGGTAAGTGGTGGAAATAAAACAGGAAAATTAAATGTTTCATCGTATTGCGTCATGGTGCAGCAGTTGTGACCGTCTTCGGTTTCAAAATGTTCAAAACTATCTTGTCCAAGAGCGCTGACAATCTGCCTCATTCTGTCTGCTCTGAAATTGCAAAAGAGGATGCTGTCTCCCTTTTTGATGGGATGAATTTCTCCATTTTTATCTTCTATTATTACCGGATTAATAAATTCATCCGTCACATTTTGTTGATACGAATTCTCAACTGCTTCCAATGGACTTGATTCCCTTCTCCCTGTTCCCTGTTCCATGGTTGAACAAGCAATTTTTGTCCTCTCCCACCGTTTGTCCCGGTCCATGGCATAATACCGCCCCATAAGTGTTGACCACTGACCTACACTGTTTTCATTATAAAATTTGCTAATGGTCTCGACATAATCTCTCCCGGAAGTAGGTGAGGTATCCCGCCCATCGGTTATTCCGTGAAGATAGACTTTTTCAACACTTTTTGCCTTGGCAAATGTGCAGATTTCAAATAGATGGTTCAAATGACTGTGAACTCCTGCATCAGAAATGAGTCCGATTAGATGGAGAGAGGATTTCTCACTTTTCACTCGGTTAAAAAGGGTATTTAAAACAGGATTATCTGAAAACATGCTTTGAATAATGGATTTGTTAATCCTAACCAGATCGTGGTCAATAATTCTCCCTGAGCCAATGGTCATGTGTCCCACTTCGGAATTCCCCATGACCCCTTCAGGCAGTCCCACTGCGGTTCCTGACGCCTCTAATCGTGAGTTTGGATATTTTTCAAACAGCTTGTCGAATACAGGTGTGTGTGCCAGTTTAAAGGCGTTGCCTTTTATTTCGTTCCGCAAACCAAGACCATCTAAGATGATGAGGGCGAATTTCATTATTTCAGTAAAACCATTTTTCTTGTAAACTGATAATCTCCTGCTCTTAAACGATAAAAATAAACACCGCTTGCCACATTAGATGCATCCCAGATTACGCGGTGGTTCCCGGATTCAATTTGTTCGTTTACCAATGTTTCCACCAATCGGCCTGTGATGTCAAATATCTGTAGTAGAGCCGTTGCATGCAACGGCTCTACAGATGTGATTGTAAAATTAATGGTGGTGATGGGATTAAACGGATTGGGATAATTCTGATGAAGGGTAAACTTTTTAGGTATGGTTTCAGTTTCACCAATTGAATTTTGTTTACCCAGTATTGCACCTGCTATTTTAGCATATTCACTTTCGGGAAAGTTTTCAATCAGTTTTGAATACTTTTCTACAGAAAGGGGGGTAAGTCCCCTTTCATAAACTGCTGTCGTAGTCTGCCGTCCAAGTCCACCCTCAAGTTGAGATATGATTCCTTCTTCTAAAAGCAGCTTTGGTTCTAATACAGTTTCAGGAAATTTGATTCGGATATCATCAATATGACACAACGCATCATTTAAATCTTCAGTTTCTCTTCTTTTTATTTTAAATGTAACACACTGCGAAAGTCCATGTTCTTCAATTGGACTGTTTTGATTTTCATTTGATAGTTCAAGTAACTGGCTTAACAGATCATCTTCTTTACCAAGGGCAACCTGACAGCGGCTGATTCCATATACTGCAGAAACTGCCAAATCACTTCCTGAATCATCCATAATTTCAGATAGATAATCTGCAATAGCGCCTTCGTAATCTCCCTGACCTTCTTTAATGCGGGCTCTGTCTGTTTGACCCCAATCTTCCAATACATTGTTGCCGACCAAGCCAAATACTGTGGGTTCATAAACAACTTCTGTTGAAGTATATGATGGTTCGGATTCTTCACATAATAAGTCACCGGTTTGAACGGGGCCATACCAGTTGTTCCCTATGGCAAAAACTGAATGACTATTTAGATTAAAAACATCTATACTGTTTGAATAAATACGATTCCACCCCGTTGCACCGTAATCACCCGGTATCCGCGCTGTTTCAGGGTATCTGCCGTTATTGGGTAATAACCCTAAAATGGGGTAGCTTTCTGAAAATGCATGAACTCCTAAGAAACAATTAAATATTTCATTGTTTTCTCTTGTGCAAAGCCATTCATCAGGATATATTTTCCACAATTTGGGAGAAGAACAACCGGACACTTTAAGACCGGTACCGCTCCCTTCACCATTAATTGTATTCCCAAGAATTAATGGATGAGAATGATAAGCAGCATCAATGGCTGTTTCATTGCCGGTAAATTGGCAATTTATTATTACGGCAGTGGTATAAGCAGCGGTCATAATACCGGTTTCATTATCTGAGAATAAACTGTTTTTTACGATAATTTCTGATTCATTGTTAATATTTATGATAGAACATGCAATTCCCGGATTATTTGTGAAAATGCACTCATTTACCATAACGGGTCCTTCAGCGTCTATGATCTGTAATTCTATACCATTAAATGTACAATTCTTAATACTTGCTTCTGCATGATTCAGTAAACTCAACCTTTCAGAGTCAAACCCGGAAAATGTGATTTCATTTCCGGCAGTCCCTTCAGCCGTCAATCTGCCAGTGCAGAAAAATGAAGTGTTGGGCAGAAAAGATATATATGTTCCGGGCGCAATATAAACATGAGAATTTTCCTCAATTATTAGATTACCAATTACAGTAATATCACCATGGAGTACATTACCATCGGGAATGATTCCGCTTATTTCTCCTGTCATACCGTTTTCGGGTGCATAGTTTGCAGTGATCTCCGCGCCTTCATTCTTAAAGACTACCTCTGTTTCATATTCTGTGGACTCATTAAATTCAGCATCATTAATTCCGTCTGTTTCTGAAACAGACCAGTGAGAGAATGTATAGGCAATATCTCCTTCTAAATGACAGGGTGGTACACGAAGCGAGTAAATTGGTATTTCAGGGTGAAAATCTGAATTTTGATTTAGAAAAACCTTATAACTACTATTGGTTGAGACTTGGTGAAAAACAGGCGGATCGTGCTGTTCGCCAATTGACGGGTCAAACCACCAAGGATCTTTAATTTCAGGAAGAAGTCCTATATTTGAATTTATTTCTACTAAAAATTGATCATCAAAATATGCAACAAAATCAATTTCCGGTTCAAATCCAAAATATTGAATTTCACTTTTTAGTAAGTAATCGTCTTCTTTATCACCCCACTGCTTATGATATTTACCTAAAATTTCATTTTGATTGGTTATAGAAACTAAATAACTACCAACCATATCCTCAAACAATAACGAGATTATTGCAGGTTGACCTGACAGAATATTTTCAAAATGAAAATCGTTTCCATCTTCTAGATACAATTGTAAAGATAAACTACCACCTAAATTCGATTCATCTTCAGTATATCTGTTCCATAATTGTATCGGCCAGTTATTAGTGGTCCAAGAATCTGTATCCATGCCGAACACCACTATATTTTCTGATGTTAAAGCGCCTTCCGGGTCTATTGTATTTCTAAAGTCTTCATTTCTAACCCAAGTCTCAGATAGTTTGCCAAAATAATATATATCTTGGCCACAGACTACAATATCATCCATGCCGTGACCGCGCAACTGACCAATTACAAGTTTATTTTCATTAAAAAGTGGTGAACCTGAAGACCCAAAGGTAATCCAGCCGTCATTTGTAAGGTCTAAAACTACCTCCCACATTGTAAATGGAGGGTAGGAAGACCCAGGATATGATGCGGTAACAGCACCAGTTTCTGAAAGAGAAATTCTTTTAAAATCTGTATTCAGTGGAGCTTGTTCTGGAATAGGGTGGTGGATTATAAAAAGATCATTTTCAGGATCGGTATTTTCTATTGACCACCCTGAATAATAGATATTAGAATTATTTGGAACTTGATCAATAACTTCGAATAGTATAAAGTCTGTATCGTTTTCTTTTACTTTAACAGTGGATGATAAAGTATCCCAATCCGGAATATCATCAGGTATGCCTTGACCACAGAAAGATGTTTCGTAATTAAATTTAAAGTTTAGTGAAATTGTTTCACCCAATGCTGGATAACTGCTATTTTCCTCTTCAAAACAGTGTAACCCAGATATTAAATACTGTTTATTTAAATCATAAGAAGCGTTGTTTATAAAAACACCTGTACAACTTTTATTAGTCACTGGGTAATTAATTTGAACGACAGATCGTTTTATATCATCTACTCCGTCCCAGCAGTTCACATCAGTGAAACACGGTTGGCATATTACAGACTTATAAAACGTTAATGCAATTATAGTGATTTTTAACATTATTCTCATTGAATGACCACTTATATTAAAATCTTTTACCTTTAGCAACTATTGCATAATTGAAAAATAGGTTGCGACCCACAAAAACAAGTAAACTGTCATTATAATCTGAGCTGCCATAGAGGAAATCATGCCCTATCAAGTTAGCGTATGCAGATCGGTACATGCCATACCTTATACCATTATAATGAACTATTTGACCATACTTATCCAGAATAAAAATGTCGTTAACATCATTCACTATTATTTCTCTAACAATAAAAATAAGTGAGTATAGGTGATTAAGTGAATCTGCAGTCATTTCACCTGTTATGTAATCGTATTTAACCAAATTTGACGGTCCTAATGACCCGCTTGTAGCAAGATAGACTGTATCTCCTAATACATCAATTCCATACGGTTTACCATAATCTTCTGGATTATTCGGATCACCATAATACCCTGCTGATTCATAAAAAGGTGTCCATTCACCATTTTTTAACTCAAGAGAAATGTTAGGGTTGTTTGTATAATCATAACCAATAATAAAAACTGAATTTTCATTACCTACAATATTTTTCAAATCCACATCAGTCCCGCTATTCATTTCTGTAAAATCAATACCATTATAATGCACTATGGAACCATTGTCACCTACAAAGTAAATGTTATCACTCGAAGTTCCCCAAATACCCTGACCAGGACTGCCTTCAATACCCATATCCGTTAAGTTATATTGTGTCCATGAATTACCATCCCAATGCACTGGATAGCCGTATTTTGTTACCCAAATATCATTTTCAGAAAAGTAGAAAATTGAGTACAGTGTTGCAGAATTAATGATTCTAATTAACTCCCACTCATTTCCATTCCAATGGGCTGCATTAAATAGCTCAAAACCTGTTCCATTAAAACTTGAATCAGGGTCTGGTACTTTAATATATCCGACAGCCCAAATATTATTTTCATTAATTATTACAACATCATTCAAAAAACTACTGTAGCCACCCAATGTATCCACCTCCCACATAAAGTTGTGACTTGTGGTGTCGAGGCAGCACTCAGTAGAATCTGAATCGCAAATGTGGTAGCCATCGGGGCATTCGATAGGTTCGTCCTGGGGGTTATCGGGGGGTGAGTCGGGGTCTTGTTGGCAGGCGAAGAAGATTATCAACATCAAACTTGTAATTAATATATTTTTCACGGCTCTAAACGGTAAATCATCCTCGGAAAGGGAATTGTCTCCCGCACATGGGGAAGACCGCAAATCCACGCCACAACCCGCTCAATACCCATTCCATAACCGGCATGAGGCACAGAGCCATATTTACGCAGATCGAGGTACCAGTTAAATGCATCCTTCGGGAGGTTTTCTTTTTTAATTCTTTCAATTAAAACATCAATATCTTCTTCCCGCTGCCCGCCGCCGATAATTTCACCATAACCTTCCGGCGCCAGAACATCCATGCCCATAGCAAGTTTGTCATCATCGGGATCATGCTTCATATAGAAAGCTTTGATAGCTGAAGGAAATCTGTGAATCATGACCGGCTTATCAAATTTTTCTGCTAATACGGTCTCATGTCCCCCGCCGAAATCGCCACCCCATTCAAATTCCTCGCCCTCTTTTTGAAGCACCTCAACGGCTTCCGTATAGGATATTTTAGGAAACGGTGGACTCACCTTTTCTAAATGAGAAGTATCTCTCTCTAGGGATTCAAGTTGTTCTTTACATCTTTCGAGACAACGTTCAACAATGTGCGATATATGCTTTTCAGCCCACCCCATATCTTCCTCCAAATCACAAAAAGCAATCTCCGGTTCAAGCATCCAGAATTCTGTCAAATGCCGGCGGGTTTTGGATTTCTCTGCCCTGAACGTGGGACCAAAGCAGTAGGTTTTGCCAAATGACATAATGGTCGCTTCATTGTACAACTGCCCGCTCTGGGACAAATACGCTTTCTGCCCAAAGTAATCTGTTTCAAAAAGGGTTGTGGTGCCTTCGCAAGCATTGGGAGTGAAAATGGGTGTATCCACCTGTACAAATCCATTGTCATCCAGAAAATCCCTGGCAGCGCGGATGATTTCGTGCCTTACCTTCAATATGGCGTGCTGGCGTTTTGATCTCAACCACAAATGGCGGTTATCCATGAGAAATGCTGTACCGTGATCTTTTTTGGAAATGGGATATTCTTCAGCAATCTGGTGCACTGTGATATCCGATGCTTCCAGTTCATAACCGCCCACAGCTCTATCGTCCTTTTTCACGAGTCCTTTTACTGAAATTGAAGATTCCTGTGTCAGTTCATTCTCAAGCTCAAATACACCGTCTGAGACATTATTATTTAAAATGACGCACTGGGTATAGCCCGTCCCATCCCTGAGGATTAAAAACCACAGTTTTCCGCTGGAGCGTTTGTTGTAAACCCATCCATGAAGTTCAACCTCTTCACCCACTTTCCCGGACAAATCAGAAATATACGTTCTGCTCACTTTATTCACTCCTTACCACGTTGATACAATATCGTTTATGACATCATTGGCAATCTTGCGGACTGCCACAACAAATGCCAGTTCTCTCGGCTCGCCAATTTCATCGGAATCGTCACCATCTATCTTGCCATCCTCGTCGTTATCAATTCCATCTATGGAGGCATCACCGGTGAGCGTGTACAATCCCCATCCGGAATAATTTTTACTGATAAGTGTTGAATCCTTCGCAGAATCCCACCACTCCATCTGAATGGAAATATTCAGCCGGTATTCCATGACTTCCTCAATTTCTGAGTAGGTGTATGGAATGTCTGTCACTTTTGTGATGGTACCTTTCAGTACAGAATCGGAAATATTTTCATCCGTGACACTTAAAATATTTTCATCAATAAATGTATTGGTAATGGCATCGGTGATGGATTCGGAAACACCAAACTCCGCCGTTTCATTCAGGAATAGCGGAATGCTGATTGTTTTGATGTGAGAAGGAATTGATCCTCTAAAGGAATAGAACCCGCAGCCTGATACCACAAAAAATATCAATAGTAATTTACTTTTTTGTCTGGTTTTTCTTCCCAAGGTCATATTCATTAATTTTTCTGTAAAGTGTTCTTTCGCTCATGTTCAGCGCTTTGGCTGCTTTTCTCCTGTTATTTTTAAATTTTTGCAGTGTCCTTTTGATAGTCTCTTTCTCAATTTCCTTCAATGTGACCTCACCGATTGATTCAGATTTAAGTGCGTTGGATTTTTCCCCTTCAATGGTGTGGAAAGGAACTTCAGCCATAATTTCATCTGTGGGTAAATATCCCATAGGCGGTTTTTCAGTTTTAATTTGATTGCCCGCTAAAATGGATTTGATATCCCTCATATCCTGCCTCAAGAATAAAAGCTGCTGAAGGATCAATTCACGTTCCGCCTGCTCAGATGATTTCCCCAAAGGAACTGGTAACTGACCGGATGTTTCTTCAACTTCCGGGGCAAGGTGCTTTATGGCCAATTCACCGGATATTCTGTTTCCTTTTTCGAGTACAATAATTCGTTCAACGAAATTTTTCAATTCCCGGACATTACCGGGCCAGTCATATTGCTTTAATATTTTAATGGCATCTGAGGTGAATCCCCTGTAAATAATATCGTTGCTCCTTGAAAACTGGAGTGCAAATCTTTCCACAAGGTCATCCAAATCCTCAAATCTCTGTCTCAATGGCGGAACTTCAATGGATACCGTTCTGAGGCGGTAATATAAATCTTTCCTGAAATTTCCTTTTCCACATTCATTTAACAGAATTTTGTTGGTGGCGGCAATAATCCGGACATCCACTTTTCTGGTTTTTGCATCACCCACCCGCATAAATTCACCTTGTTCCAAAACCCTCAAAAGTTTCACCTGCGTTTCCATGGGCATTTCGCCAATTTCATCGAGGAACAATATACCGCCATCCGCTTCCTCAAAATATCCTTTCCTGTCTTCGGCTGCACCGGTGTAGGCGCCTTTTTTCGAACCAAACAATTCACTCTCAATGATGCCTACGGGAATGGCGCCGCAATTTACCGTCACCAGCGGTTTGGGAGACCGGCTGCTCATTTTGTGAATGGCTTTTGCAACCATTTCCTTCCCTGTTCCTGATTCGCCTGTTATTAAAACAGAAATATCAATTGGAGCAATTTCAAGAATCATTCCAAGAGCCCGCTGCATGGTATCGGAATTGCCCACAAATCCCGTGGACCTTTTAACTTTTTCCTGATCGCTCACCTTAATTCTCCATTTTTAAAATATTCAAAAGTCTGGAACAATCCATCTTCAATTGATATTGTTGGTTCCCAATTCAAAACCTGTTTTGCAAGTGCATTGTTCAAAACACTTCTCTGCTGTTCGCCTTTTTTGGCAGGACCGTATGCGGATTCCATTTTATTCCCTGAAAATGATGATAGATGATTAAAAATATCATTTACGGTTGTTTCGACTCCGGTGCCAATGTTTACCATTCCAGTTTCTTTATAATCCAAAGCTGACAAATTTGCTTTCACCACATCACTCACATGTACGTAATCCCGTGTCTGTTTCCCATCTCCATTTATGGTTGGTGTTTCATTATCTACAAGTTTTCTGCAAAATATTGCAACAACGCCCGCTTCTCCGTGAGGGTTTTGCCGCTGACCGTAAATATTGGCATACCTCAAGACAAAGTACTTCAAGCCGTAAACTTTTTCGTAATAATAAAGATATTTTTCGATGGACAGTTTGGCTATTCCGTATGGAGACTCAGGTCGAATCGGGTGATTTTCATCTGCCGGAAAGACATCCTGCTCACCGTATATGGCGCCACCTGTGGATGCGAAAATGAACTTTTTTACTCCTGATTTAACAGACGCCTCCAATACATTCAAACTCCCCTTGATATTCACGTCTGCGTCAAATGCAGGATCTGATACCGAAGCTCTTAAATTAATCTGCGCCGCATGGTGATTCACAACATCAAACTGCTCGTTTTCGAATAACCGGTTTACCTTCTCCTTCTCACGGATATCCAATTCAACAAATTGACTCCCGGGATTCAAGAATTTCTTTTTCCCTGTACTAAGGTTATCCAAAACGACCACATCATGTCCGGCTTGGATGTAGGCATCCTGAATGTGTGAACCGATAAATCCGGCGCCGCCAGTAATAAGGATTTTCAATGCTTTCTCAACTTGGTTCATTATTTTATGACTATTGCCATTTTCCGAGTGTGGGATTTTAATTGAAATGTTGGATACAACGCAAATGGAGTTGTTCAGACATGATCATTAATTTAAAATAACCTCCTGCCTTAATTCTTCAATTTCATCTCTGAGCCGGGCTGCCTTTTCAAATTCAAGGTTTTCTGCCGCTTCAAGCATTTCCTGTTTCATCATGTCAAGGACTGCTGCTTTGTCGAGGTTTTCAAACATATCTCCTCTTTTTTTGTATTCCGTGTCCAAACTGTCTGAACAGGCATCCGCTACCGACGTAGTCATCAAAACATCATCCATGGATTTATAAATAGTCTTCGGTAATATTCCGTGTTTTTCATTGTACTTCTTTTGAACCTCTCTTCGTCTGTTTGTTTCATCAATCACTTTTTTCATGGAAGAGGTCAAACGATCGGCATAAAAAATGACCATCCCGTTCACATTTCTGGATGCTCTCCCCGAAACTTGCATTAAGGATGATTCCGAGCGAAGAAATCCCTCCTTATCCGCATCCAAGACTGCCACCAGAGAAACTTCAGGCAAATCCAATCCTTCTCTGAGCAGATTAATGCCAACCAGAACATCAAATTCACCCATTCTTAAATTCCTTAATATTTTCACTCTTTCCAGTGAGTTAATCTCCGAGTGCAGGTATTGTACCCGGATGTCCATCCCTTTCAAATATTCCGTCAAATCTTCACTCATTCTTTTGGTGAGCGTTGTAACAAGAATTCTTTCTTTCCTTTTGGTGCATTTTCTGATTTCACCGATGAGATCATCAATTTGACCCTCCGTTTTACGAACTTCAATATTAGGATCAATGAGTCCGGTTGGTCTGATGAGTTGTTCAACTACAACTCCATCACATCTTATCAGTTCCCTGGGTCCCGGTGTTGCTGATACAAAAACTGTCTGATTGATTATTTCATCAAATTCTTCAGCTTTCATAGGACGGTTATCAAGGGCGGATGGGAGCCGGAATCCATATTCAACCAGTACCATTTTTCTGCTCCTGTCACCTTTATACATTCCCTGGATTTGGGGCAGTGTAACATGGGATTCATCGATAAACATTAGATAGTCATCCGGGAAAAAATCCAGTAATGTCCATGGCCGCTGTCCCGATTTTCTACCAGAGAAATATCTGGAATAATTTTCTATCCCTGAGCAGTATCCCATTTCCAGCATCATTTCCAGGTCAAAATTTGTACGCTGTTCCAGCCGTTGTGCTTCCAGGAGTTTTCCCTCATCCCGCATCATTTGAAGATTCTCGCCCAGTTCTTCCCTAATGAGTTCAGCAATACTTCCCATCTGATCTTCATCTATTACAAAATGTTTCGCCGGAAAAATACTCACGGAATCTTCCTGACTTATCATCTCTCCCGATACAGGATGAAAAAAAGAAATAGAATCAATTTGATTACCAAACATATCAATCCTTATGCACGTTTCTTCATAAGCGGGAAAAATTTCGACAATGTCGCCTCTTGCTCTGAAATTACCTCTTTCCAAAACTGCGTCATTACGATTGTAATAAATATTGATGAGAGATGAATATAAATTCCTTTGATTAATGTTATCACCACACTTCAAAGTGACTACCTGTTTTTTGTATTCTTCCGGTGAACCGATACCATAAATACACGAAACACTGCTGACGATGATGACATCTCTCCGATCAATTAGTGAACTGGTTGCCTTTAACCTAAGCCGGTCTATTTCTTCATTGATAGAGGAATCTTTTTCAATGAATGTGTCCGTAACAGGGAGATAAGCTTCCGGCTGGTAATAGTCGTAATAACTTATAAAATATTCTACTGCATTATCAGGAAACAGAGACTTGAATTCACCATAAAGCTGAGCAGCCAATGTTTTATTGTGCGAAAAGATTAGAGTTGGTTTTTGTACTTCCTGTATTACATTCGCCATGGTGAATGTTTTTCCGCTTCCCGTAACACCCAGCAAAGTCTGATTTTTTTCACCCTTATTGAGTCCATTTACCAACTGAGCGATAGCTTGTGGCTGATCCCCGGTTGGCAAAAAATCACTGTTTATTCTAAATTCTGCCATATTGACCCATAAGTTAAGAGCCTGTGAGTGAAGTTGTCAAGAATTGTATCCGCATATTTTACAGATAGCTATTCTTCATTGATTTTTACAATATTAAATAACGAATTATTCATGTAACACAGATTTTTATGAAAGTTTTAATGAAACCAGATAGTTATATTCGTAAATTATTATAATTACATTTCACCAATAACGAGTATTTACATGATTCATTACTTAACAATAGTAAGAAAATCCTGAACAGATGCACTACCCAGCATTATTAATCCTATTTATTGCATTTACAACTGACGTTTTTACGCTCGCCTACGTTTTTGCTCAGAATTGGAAAGGTCCGGTTAATCGATCATATATCTATTTCTTGCTTCCAATGACTGTGTGGATCTTCCTTGATCTTATTTTGGTGATTTTAAATCGTGGAGAAGTGATGCCATATGTCCTGATGAAATCATTCATCTGGATCTCACTTGGAATTCTCTTCTTGAATTTTATTTATAACCTGTTATCAATCAAGAAGGATTTGATTTACCAAATAATTGGATATTCGGTCCTTATCTGTGAAATAATCAACATATTTACAGATTGGATTTATCTTAATGGTCCATTGTTTCTTCCTGTAACTTTACTTATTGTTATGACACCCATACTATATTCTTTCGCATTAATCTACAAGGAAATTACAAGGATAGAATCCGGAATTTTATTTCAAAAACAACTAACTCTCATGTTGTATGGAAGTATTTCTCTATTGGTAGTTGGTGTTTTATTTGGAATAATTCTACCCTATGCTTTTAACGAAGAATCATTTTTCTATATAACTTCTTCTATCACAGGATTACAGGCACTGTTTATGCTTCCAGCTTTGATAAAATATAATTTTCTTAATGTTCCAATCGAACAGGTCACAGCCGAACTCTTCAAAACTTCGAAGAATGCTGAGATTGTTACCGATTCTTTTCAAGCCATTTTACAAGCCAATAATACTGCATTGGAATTGTTTGATACAGATTTATCTGAACTAAAAAAGAAAAAGGTATCTGACTTATTTCATAATTATGATTTTTCCAAAAATTATAAAAACCATGAGACTAAAACAACTAATGACAGACAGAGAGAGGTGTCTATTTCTCAATCTAATATCATACAGAGTCATTTTAATATTGGAAAAATTATCATCATTCAGGACATTTCCAGTAAAAAAGAAAATGAACGCAAGTTGCTAGAAAGCGAAGAACGATACCGAACACTTGTAGAACATTCACCGAATGCCATTCTCATACATGATTCAAAACAGATTTTATTTGTTAATCAAGCTGCTGTGAAGATAGGTGAGTTTAATTCAAAAGATGATCTTATCGGACAACCACCCTTTTCATTTTTACATCCCGATTCATTAGAGATTGTTATGGAGCGCACGAAGAAATTGCTGGCAGGTAAAAACCCTGGAACTGCTGAAATAAAAGTCAAATCACCAACCGATGATGTGTTGTATGCTGAAGTGAATAGTGCTATTGTTCAGTACAGAGGTAAACAAGTCATTCAATCAACTTTACACAATATCACAGAACGGAAGGAAGCTGAGGATGCATTGCGGGAAAGCGAGGAGAAGTTTTCCCTCGCCGTAAGGGGAACTAATGATGGAATTTGGGATTGGGATATCCTCACAGGACAAACATATTTCGCACCCAAATGGAAAGAGATGATTGGCTACGATGATAATGAGATCGAGAACACCTACGAAGCATGGGAAAGTCTTATTCATCCTGATGATAAAGATCATGTACTAAAAACATTGCAGACCTATCTTGACCGGAAAATTGATCTATATGAACCGGAGTTCCGTATGAAGCACAAGGATGGTTCCTGGGTGTGGATACAAGCGCGGGGGCAAGCTATGAGGGATAAGGATGAAAAACCCTATAGAATGAGCGGAGCGCACACAAATATTACCGAACGTAAAGCAACTGAGAAAGCGCTCCAAGAAAGTGAAGAACGATACCGTGAGTTAGTAGAAAAAGCATCCGATATCATTTATAGAACGGATGCTTCCACAGGAAAATACACTTATGTAAACCCCATGTTTATGAATATTTCTGGATATACAGAAGAAGAATTACTCGAGATGCATTACGCGGATATTGTACATCCAGATTACAAAGAAGAAACGTTGAAATTTTACAAGATACAATTTACTGAAAAACGTTCTATCACTTATTATGAACTGCCTATTATCACTAAAATCGGAGAGCAACGTTGGGTCGGACAAAATGTACAGAATATACTAAATGATAATGGTAAAGCTGATTATTTTTCTGTCATTGCAAGGGACATCACTGAAAGAAAACAGATTGAAGATGCGCTTAAAGAAAGTGAAACCAGTCTCCAGCAAGCTCAGCGCGTAGCGAACTTTGGCAGTTGGACGGAAAATCACGTGACGAAAGAGATTAAGTGGTCAGATGAGTGTAAACTTATGTTCGGTTTTAATACTAACGAAGACATTGACGGTGAAAAATTCTGGAGTAAAGTACACCCTGACGATGCGAAATGGTTAAAAAAAGTTTGGCATAAAGCAGAAAAAGAAATGGAACCCTACCAGGGATCTTTCAGAATATTATTTGATAATAATACAGTCAAATATTGCTCTGAAAAAGCTGAATTTATTTCTGACAATGCAGGTAAATTGTTAAAGACCATCGGAACAGTACACGATATTACAGAGCAGCATAAAGCGGATGAGGAAATATCCCGGTATCATGAACAACTACGGAATCTATCTGCCCGTTTACAGCGACTCCAGGAAGATGAAAGAAAGAGCATTGCCAGAGAAATTCATGATGAATTTGGACAAAGTTTAACAGGTATGAAAATGGAACTTTCATGGATAAGAAAAAAAATGACAAGTGATGATAGTGAAATTCATGAAAGATTACATTCCATGAACGACCTCATAGACGATTCAATTTATTCCGTTCAATCTTTAAGTACCCAGTTGCGTCCCAGTTTATTAGATGAATTGGGTCTTTCCGCTGCAGTAGAATGGCAATTAAAAGAATTCGAAAATAGGACTCAAGTTGAATGCATTTTAGATTTAGAAAATGAAAATATTGTTATAGACCCTGATAGGTCAATTGCAATATTCAGAATTTTACAGGAATCTCTTACAAACGTAGCAAGGCATTCGAAAGCAGATAAAGTAAATGTTAAATTAGGACAGACGAATGGCAAGGTCGTCCTCGAAGTTCATGATAACGGACGTGGAATAAATGCATACAAATTGAAAAACGAACAATCATTGGGAATTCTGGGAATGAAAGAGAGAGCAAGTCTCTGGGATGGTACTATGGAAATAATGGGTAAAAAAAATGAGGGAACAACTGTATATGTTGAAATACCAATAGAAACTAAAAAGGAGATTCCAGGTTCATGATAAATGTACTGTTAGTTGACGATCATGCTATTGTAAGAGACGGCTTAAAAAGGATAATCGATGATTCGTTTGGGATGAAAGTCTTAGATGAAGCCAGAAATGGAATAGAAGCATTAGAAAAACTTCACAATAATCGATTTGATCTTGTATTGTTGGATATTTCTTTACCGGGGAGAAATGGACTTGAAATATTGAAGGAAATCAAATCATTCTATCCTAAACTCCCCGTTCTGATTCTTACCATGTATTCTGAAGAACAATATGCAACGCGTCTGTTAAAAGCT
Source organism: uncultured bacterium (assembly GCA_964468655.1). GTDB lineage: Bacteria > Fidelibacterota > Marinisomatia > Marinisomatales > CAYXUG01 > CAYXUG01. The sequence continues at coordinate 37,350 of CAYXUG010000005.1, forward strand.
GGGGCATCCGGTTTTCTAACAAAAGAAAGTGCATCTGATCAATTGGTTAATGCCATTGAAATTATCAGTAAAGGTAGAAAATTTATCACTCCTAAAGCAGCTGAATTATTAGCGGATGAATTTAATACTGACCCGAATAAAGAACCTCATCAACTCCTTTCTGACCGTGAATACCAGGTTTTATGCATGATTTCATCCGGCTTAACTGTTAAAGAGATTTCTCAAGAACTTGCATTAAGCGATAAAACTATCAGTACATACCGATCAAGAATACTTCAAAAAATGAAAAGGAAAAATAATGCGGAACTCACTCATTACTCCATATCCAACGGATTAATTCCTTGAATTTACTTATTTCGGTTAATTATTTGTAAGATAAAAGATGACAATGAATTCAGATTCTCACCTATACAAAGATTTCTATAATAAGTGTACTTTTGCAACAAGCTCAAGGAATTATAGAATAATATGCAAGTGGGGGAAGGGTATTTCAAAGTGCACGAGAAGTAAAAATGGTTTCTGAAACAAAAAATAAAAAAAGTAAGAAAACGCGGATATTCATCATTGATGACCACAGTGTAGTCAGAGAAGGGTTAAAAAGGATAATAAATGAAAATCCGGGAATGGAAGTTAATCAGGAGGCAGCTGACGGTGATGAAGCACTTAAAAAAATTAAAAAGAACAATTCGGATCTTATCATTTTAGATATTTCCATGCCCGGTAAAAATGGTCTCGAAGTGCTGACCGATATTAAAAAAATTAAACCAAATCTTCCCGTACTCATACTGACCATGCATTCCGAAGAGCAATATGCTCAGAGGATGTTTAATGCAGGCGCTAAAGGATATCTTAGAAAAGATTATGCTCCTGATAAAATAATTGAGGCAATTGATGTCATTTTGAAAGGCAAAAAGTATGTGAATAAGAGTCAATATGAGATCATAAAAAGATCGAAGAACAATCCACATAAATCATTGAATAATACAGAATTTGATGTTTTTCGAAAAATTGTTGAAGGAAAATCTGTTTTTGAAATTGCAGTTGATGACGGTATTACAAATTGGGACGACCTGAAAAAAGTCCGTGAAGTCCGCTCTTCTATTCTAAAGAAAATGAATTTAAAGTCAAATAAAGAACTAAAGAAATACGCAAAAGATCGTAATTTGGAAGCAAGTTAATGGAAATTATATCGGGAATAATCTTACAAAGAATTCATCAATACCCGGATAGGTGGAAGTATAAATGTGAATTAAAATATTTTTTATAATACATAGCGCAACTCTCTAGAAGTCTAACCTTCCAATTCAGTTACCTTGACAATGCGCTATGATACCGAGAGCGGATGCAATGTCCGCTCTTTTTATTTTTAAATGATAACCTGCTGCTTAATGTAATAGCATATTCATTATAAATAATTGATCTTTAGTTATGTCAGTATTTCCCCTATAAGCAAATCAGACTACCACTGATACTTTACATAATTGGTTCGGGTTAAATTTTTAATACAGTAACGTCACCTTATAAAAGAAGATTAACCCCTCAATTTTTAATAGCGTTATTGAAAAAAGAGCGGACACTCCACACCTCCCTCCCCTTTCCGCTCTTTTTTATTATATTAAATCACTTTGACCGTTGTTAGCCAAATTGCTGACTTACCCAATAAGTGCATTAACATATTCCCCAATGTTGAATTCAACCAAATCATCAATTGTCTCCCCCACGCCTAAAAATCGCACTGGAATTCCTAATTTTCTGTGAATTGAAAAAACAATTCCACCTTTTGCTGTTCCTTCCATTTTTGTTAAAATAATCCCATTAATAGGAAAATATTGATTAAAAACTAAAGCTTGCTCTAACGAGTTTTGTCCTTGATTTGCATCTAATGTAAGGAAAGCTTGAACTGAAAATTCGTTAAATTTCAAAGCCGTCCTATACATTTTTTCAATTTCTGACATCAGGTTTTTTGATGTGTGAAGTCTTCCAGCTGTGTCGATAATAACACGGTTATAATCCTTTGTTAAAGCTGATTTCAACCCATCATAAACTACGGATGAAGGATCTGATGAAAGTTCATTTTTTATTAATTTTACATTTATTTGCTGACACCATTTTTCAAATTGGTCTATAGCACCTGCTCTATAAGTGTCTGCTGCAATTGCTTCAATGGAGTAGCACTTTTCCATGTAATATTTGCATAATTTTGCAGCAGTGGTTGTTTTTCCTGTTCCATTAACACCCAAAATAAATATTACATATCTCAAACCATCTTCTTGATTCTCCATTAATTCATTTTTTAATATCAGTGATGATTTTAAAATAGATTTCAGATTATTTTGATTATTGTCACCACTTTTTATTTGCTTAACATTTTCTATTATTTCATCGGTTGTTTCGACGTCTATATCGGCACTAATAAGCAGCGCTTCAAGATCATCAATCGTCTCCCGGTTAATTTTTGAGGTTGAAAACTTGTCCCAGATCCCACCAAAAGATGTTCTTGTTTTTCTGAGAGATTCAAATAACCTGGTTAAGTTGGAAATAATCAAGATATTATGGAGGAGGAAATTATTTTAAAAAGGATAAATGCGTTTTTATATATTGATACCAGCTCAGTATCAACAAAATGGTTGCCGCATAAAGAAGATACAAACCATAAATTTCATACTTTAAAACATACATAAAAATAGCCAATGAGGTAATTCCAATGGACCACTTGCCAATTAAATTTGAACTAAGTACCACAGATTTGTGATTTAATATATAAATCGAATTTAATGAAATAACAATATCCCTTACCAAATACAGAATCAAAAACCATAGTGGAAACTGTCTTTCTGTATCGAGAATCAAATATAAGATAACTGAAATTATAACAATTTTATCTGCTACAGGATCAAGCATTTTTCCTACATCCGTTACTTCTCCAGCACTTCTTGCGAGGATTCCGTCCAAAAAATCGGTCAGCACAGCAAATAGGATAGTAATAATTGTCCATTTTAAGTTATCAATGGAAATGAAATAGACAATCGGAACTGCTAAAAATGCGCGGAGAAGACTCAAGCCATTTGCCAAAGTAATAACTTTTAATGGATCAGCTTTTTTCTTTTTAATACCCATATTCAGTAAGGTATTTCAACTCCTACATGATGCTGTGATAATTTGCCATTCTTAATTAAAATAAATTTATCGCACAAAGATTTAATAAGGGATTCTGAATGAGATATTAAGATCAAATGTTTCTTTGCCATCACTTTTTTCAGAAATGATAAAATATCAGTTCTTTGCTTATTCCCGAGATAAGCTGTTGGTTCATCAAGTATTAACAAATCATAATTTCCATGACTTAATAAACAAATTAATACCATTCTCACCGCTGATATACTTAATGTGTTAATAGGAAGTAATTTTATTCTATCCCAGAAAATTTGCATTCTCTCAAGTTCATTTTTTAGCAGTGATTGGTTTTGTTGGTTAAACAATTTATTGTTTGAAAGATCATCCAGGATTTCTTTAAAAGTCATACACGAAAAATATTTCTCGGGAAATTGAGTCAAATATGCCGTTGTAATTTTAGATTTATCCTGAAGGTTTAACTCCAATTTGCCAGACTCCGGTTTTAACAAGTCAATCAAAATCCTACCAAGAGTTGATTTACCACTTCCATTTTCACCTTTTATCCCAAGACATCTGAATTCGTTTATCTGAATGGTCTGATCCTTAAAAAGTGGATTTGATTCAAGATACGAAAAGGAAAGTTTATTCAACTCAAGATTTATCCTGCCATTAACAATATCATTTAAGTCAATTTCAAAATCACTTTTGAATTCAAATGGTTCAAAATTATCTAAGGTTAACTCCCAGGAGGAATCAGTCCATTTGCAATCTTTTTCAGATGAGGTCATCCATATCACCACACTATTTTTATCAATTGACCAATCTGACAAAACACTCACAATGCGTAGTTTTATCTCTTTACTTAAAAAGGATAATCCATCATCAATGATAAGGACATCAGGGTTTAATAACAGAGATGAGGCAATATTCAATATTTGCTGTTCACCGCCGGATAAGGTCGAGGGATGGCGGTTTAAATCCCAGTCTATACCAAATAATTTAACAATGTGTGAAATTTTCTCTGAAATTTCACCCGGAGAATGTCTGTAATTTTCAAGATTAAATGACAATTCTCGAATAATAGTAGAAGCTACAATCTGGTCTCCAGTTTCCTGCTGTACGTACATTGACCGGTTAAAACTTGATAATTCAGAAATGATAAAATTACATTGACTGATTTTTTTGTCAAAACCTGATAGAAATTTGCAAAATTGAGTTTTTCCTACACCACTTTCCCCATAAATGATATTTAATCCATTTTGGAAATTTACCTTGCTCTTTTTACCAAATCTCTTGAATTCAATTGTAAATTGAAAATCAATCACGAATAATACCTCTCACAACACGGGTGGATGATCCAATATTTTGATGAATCACATCCGTAGCAGCTATACTCGATTTAAGATAAAATTCCTTATTATCAAGAAATTTGGTTACTATATTAAAGAATTCAGTATCCTGGGTAATTGGGTATCCCCCACCGTTATTTACCAACTCTTCTGCTGCATCTGAATTATAATATTTTGGTCCCATAATTACGGGCAGTCTCGCCATGGCCGGTTCCATTACATTATGAATTCCCTTTGAAAAACCACCGCCTATATATGCAAATTTCCCTTTCCAATACAATCGGGATAATATCCCAACTTTATCTACAAGAACTAACCGGGTTGTATCCAATTCCCCATTCTTGCAATCTGAAAAAAGTTTCGCTTTAAATCCTCTAGATCCGAACGATTTTAAACTTTTGTCAATATATTTATTGTAGGGTTCATGAGGTACCCAGTACAGTTGCAGATCATCATACTTATTCATTATTTCAACCAATGGAGTTAAAATAACATTTTCATCATCTGGCCATACACTGCCGGCAATTAACCGGCTTGGTCTATTTATGAGTGATTTAGTTCGTTCCTGGGTATATTTGTCCGCGGACTGTTTTACACTATCATATCGCGGGTTTCCAAGTACCTTTATCAAAGATTTTCCAGAACCATTATTTGCGAGTAATGTACGAATACCGCTATAATCCCTGTAGGAAATGGTATAAATAAAATTGATGCACCGGTAAAAATGTTTGTAAAAATTCTTTATTAACGGCAGGTTTTTTTTACTTTTACTATGAATTCTTGCAGAGAACAGTGTTGTTGTAATATTCAATTTTTCTGCACACCAGACAAAATTAGGCCATACATCATATTCTGCAAAAATCAGTTTTGTGGGATTTACTATTTTTAATGCTCGAATGCAATTCCATATGAAATCAAAAGGAAGGTAAATTTTGCAATCAATGTTGTCATCCTTAACATGGTCATATCCAGAAGGAGAAAAGAAACTGACTACGCATATACAATCATTTTCAACTTCCTTTAATCCTGACAATATTGGACGAATCTGTTCGTACTCTCCCAACGATGCTGAATGAAACCAGTAGACCAATCTACAGTTTTTGTTTTGAGAGAAAAAATCTTTCAGAATTTTTATGGATTCCCACCTTCCTTTTAGTCCTTCTCTAACTTTAGGAATAAATAGGGATGAAATTAAACTTAAAACAAAAAGTCCCGGAAGAATAAGAATGTTGTAAAAAAGCTGCCAAAAAAGTTTCATTCTATACCGCTAGTAAAATTTCCTGAATTGAATTTAACATTTTAGTTGGTGTTATTTGTGTCATACAGAACTGTTCGGACCTATAACATGGACTACTCCCGTTTTTCGAACATGGCCTGCACCAGACATCAGATTCAATGGCAATCGAATTTAACCCTTGAACAGAAGCGCCGGTTTGATATGAAGTAGGCCCGCAAATCATAATCACTGGAGTCCCTACTGCTTCTGCCCCATGGATTAATCCAGTATCACTCCCCACAGCAAATTGAGCTAATGATAAAATCGCAAATGACGTCCTTAACTTAGTTTTTCCCTTCAAATTAAACGACCCTGGGACTTGATCAGAAATTTCATTACAGATTCCATCACCGCTACCTCCTAAAAGTACAATTCCCAGGTCCCCTGAATTCGACAATTGATTAATAAGTTCAACATAGTTTTGGGTAGTCCAGATTTTATTTTTCCAGGATGCCCCCGGTACAAATGCGATAAATTGATTTGGAACACCGTAACTGTCCAATATTCTTCTGCATCGCTTTTTTTCAATTTCAGATAGATAAATCTTTGAATTAAATGAATTCCCATCGACTTCTTTATCCAACAATTTAATGTATTCATTCCCCAACTTGAATTTGCTGTCAAAATAATCCGTATGCATGTTAAATAAACTAAAACGTTTTAATCTTGGTTTGCGATACGTAAGCCAATTTTGAGAATTTGTCTTAAATCTTATATATTTTGAACGCAATGAATTATGAACATCAATCAATAAATCATAACCCTGTCTTTTAATTCCCTGAGACAAATGACGGAGATAGTTTTTAGAATGATTGTTTTTAATTTCTATTATCCTGTTTATACCCAGATTTCCCTCCAAAATAGGACTGTATTTAGTTAATGTCATGAAATCAATTTTACAGGAAGTTTGATGTTTCTTCAAATATTCAATAAGTGAAGATGATAAAATAATATCACCTATTGAACTGAACCGGACAATTAAACATTTTTTTGGGTCAACCAAAACTTAATAAATGAATTTGGTAGTTATCTAACGATGAATAATTAACTTTTCAAATTACCTTGTCCGTTCAGCGTTGTAAAGCGCGAGATCAATCATTGACTGTTTATAGGAGTTATCAGGAAACTGGTCAAGATATGAGACGGCAGTATCGGTAAATTGATTAATTTTATCTTTAGCATAATCAATTCCACCCCCATCAAAAACTATTTCCTTTAATCTATTCAAGTCTTTTTTTGATTTGCCATTTGAGAGTGTTTTTTTCACTTGTTTCTTTGCAGCGGATGATAGATTTGAATTCAACACATAAATGATTGGCAGAGTAATCATATTTTTCGCTACATCAATGTTTGTGTCCTTTCCTGTTGAAATTTCTGAACCCCAAATATCAAAAACATCATCCTTGATTTGGAATGCCATTCCTAAATTTTCACCATACATTTTTAACGTTTGTCTATGGTCACCCCCGCTTGAAGACGTTAAAGCACCCAATTCACAGCTAGTGGAAATCAATGCTGCTGTTTTGTCTTTAATCATTTGGAAATATATCTTCTCTGTCATATCCTTCTTAAAACTTCTCTCAATTTGAAGCATTTCACCCGAGCTTAATCTTTCAGCCGTGTTTGACAATAGATCGAGAGCTTCAAAATCTCTCATCTTAATCAAATTGGTTAAAACTTTACTTAACAAAAAATCACCCATAATTACAGATGCCTTACTTTTCCATATACGATGAACCGTAGGAAACCCTCTTCTCTTTTTGGATTGATCGACAACATCATCATGAATGAGTGTTGCCATGTGGAGTAATTCCAGCATGGCAGCTGCTTTGTAACTGTTTATGGTGGTTCCGCCACACAATCGTGCTGACAAAATAGTTAAAACTGGTCTTATACTTTTTCCTTTTCGCCTGATAAGATATTTACCAATTACATTGATCAATCTGACTTCAGACCTGAGTGCATCCTCAAATTCTTGTTGAAAGACTTTTATGTCATCAATGATGGGGGATATTATCTTTTTTAATTCTTTGGTGTCATTCATGATTTAAAATATAAGTATATGAAGAATTGAATAATACTTAATTCTCCTTCCAAAACAGTCTTGAAATCCAGATACTTAATTCATAGAGTAAAATAAGAGGGAAGGTCATTATTAATAAACTTATTGGGTCTGGTGGTGTTAAAAACGCTGAAATAATAAAAAAAATAACGAATGAATGCCTTCTGTAATGCCTCATAAAAGGAGGCGTGACCAATCCGATTGAGGATAATACCATGACCAATACCGGCAGCTCAAATAATAGTCCTGCTGCAATCAGTATCCATAGGACAAAATTGAAATACTGGTTGATAGAGTAATTATTCTCAACGCCGACATATCCCATTGAAGTGAAAAAATTAATAGAATAGGGAATGATGACAAAGTAGGCAAAAAAGATACCGCAAATAAAAGATAGGAATGTAATTACGATAACCGGCAGAGTATATCTTTTTTCATTTTCAAGCAAGCCGGGAACAATAAATTTCCAGATATGATAGGTTATTACAGGGAGAGTTGTTACCATCCCACCGATTAGAGCAATTCCCCATTTCAACATGAACATTCCATGAACGGTTAACACTTGAAAATTGGGTGGGATATTGGCTTTTTTTGCCGGAGTTATCAGAATATCAATAATTTGATCAATAAAAATAAAAACGAAAATGGCTCCGATAATAACTGCCGCCAGAGATTTAATGATCCTCCATCTGAGTTCTTCAAGGTGGTCTAAAAACGGCATTTCTCCTTTAGCTATCAAGATCGGTCTTTCAGATTAATTCAGTAATAATTTCTTTTGCCGCATTGTATGGGGAAATTTTCAATTTTTTAAATTCCTTAACTTTATCTCCAATTTTTTTCTGCATTTCACCATACCAGAATCTCTCCATGAATTCATCTTTGATAGTTTCTTTTACTTTTTCAATATATTGTTTTTCCCTTTGTTCATTTAACTTGCCACTGTTTGTCAAAGATTCAAGCTGAGATATGATATTCTGAACCAATAAATCGACACCTTCCCCTGTAAGCGCACTGGTATTCAAAATACCGGGATCAGATTCACTATTATTGTTGGTGAAAATCTTTAACAAAGTATTGGTTAGATGATCAGCATTCGGTCTGTCAGATTTATTGACAACCAAAATATCAGCAATCTCTATTGGACCTGCTTTAATCATCTGGACATCATCCCCCGATTCAGGCACAAGGACAAGGATAGTCAAATCAACCTGATTAAAAATATCAGATTCAGTCTGACCAATTCCAATAGTTTCAATAAACAGTATATCTTTTCCAGTTGCAGATAATATTTCAGCTACTAATTGAGATTTTAAAGCTAATCCTCCTGCTGCCCCTCTCGATCCCATGCTCCTTATAAAAACTTTATCATCATCAAAATGCTGTGTCATTCGAACACGGTCACCCAATAACGCGCCTCCTGTAATAGGACTTGTTGGATCAACAGAAATTATTCCAATGGATTTATCCTTTTTTCTGAACTCGATAATTAATTGATTAAGAAGAGTACTTTTCCCCGCACCGGGAGGTCCCGTAATTCCTATGCGGAAAGTTTCTTGGGAATGTGGATATAATTCATTTAATAACTGATCAAAATTCTCCGAATCATTTTCTACATTTGAAATGAGGCGGGATATGACAGAAATATTGTTAGACTTCAGTGAAGCAATATAATCACTCATAAATTATAAAAGTCTATTAAGGGGAAAAATTAAATAAAAGAGTAATCAGATAGATTAATTGAAAGCTCTTTTAAATGAAGTATAATCAAGAATAGAAAGTGCGTGACCTCTCCGGCGGATTAAACCTCTTTCTTCAAGTACCTTAAACATTCTTGAAACAGTTTCTCTTGACGTACCCGCCATATTTGCTATATCCTGTTGGTAGGGAAGGTTTCCGATTTCAACAACTCCCATTCTAATTTTTCCTAATTCCTCTGCAAGTCGCAAGAGGGTTACACCTATTCTGTGTTCCGCATCGCTTAAAGATAAACTCTCGATCTGCTGATCACTTTTTCTTAGCCGGGTTGCCATTTCTCTTAGCAGGGATATGGCAATTTTAGGATAACGTTCTAGAAATTCGATAAAGTCACGTCTCTTTAATATGAGCACATCAGATTCTTCTGTAGAAATAGCATTTGCAGAACGGCTCTCACCATCCAACAGGGACATTTCGCCAAAAAAATCACCTTCTCCCAGCATGGCAAGAATAACTTCCCGACCGTCTTCGCTTACTCTTGTAATTTTTACTGAACCTGAACTAATTACAAAAAAGGTATCACCAAATTCATCTTCCATTAAGATCATATTGTTTTTCTTGTAGGAACGCTTGGTCATCTTTGACCTCAGTTCTTTTAGGACATCATTGTCCAATTCAGAGAAGATGGGTACTGTGGCGAGAATCTCTATATCACTTGACATTGCTTAACATTTGTAGATGATTGTATTGAATATTTGTATCGCAACTACTATATTTGTCGCTTTATTACCAGTTAATATTCGTTAAATTTAAACTTAAAATAAACTTAAAGGAACAAAAATGGCAAATACAAATTTATCAGTAAAAAAAAGGTACAGACAGCAGATGAAAAATCTGCAAAGAAATCAGCATTACAAATCACAAATGAAAACCGCCATCAAAAATGTATTGGTTTGTACCGATAAAGCTGATGCAGAAAAACACTATCCAAAGGTTATTTCGTTAATTGACTCTTTAGTTTCAAAGGGGGTTATTCATAAAAATACGGCTGGACGGAAAAAATCTTTAATCTCTCATCATTTAAATTCATTATCCCAATAATTCACCTTCTAATCTCCTAACACTTTCATTACCTGATAGTTAGGAGCTTCTTTTACTATTCTGACATTGTGAGGGTGACTTTCAATTCCGCCGGCTGAGGTAACTCGGACAAACTTTGTATTTGTCTGCATTTCAGAAATTGTTTTTACACCGCAATATCCCATCGATGCTCTTAATCCTCCTACGATTTGAAAAATAAAGTCGTTCACTTTTCCTCGAAAAGGTACCATGCCTTCGATTCCTTCGGGAACTAATTTTATATTATCCTCACAATCCTGAAAATAGCGGTCTGCACTTCCTTCAGACATTGGGCCAAGAGATCCCATTCCTCTGAAAGTTTTATATTGCCTTCCTTCGTACAGCAATGTTTCTCCGGGACTTTCATCCATTCCTGCCAGTAAACTACCTATCATAACCGAACTGGCACCTGCTGCAATGGACTTTGCTACGTCACCTGAGAATCGTACACCTCCGTCAGAAATAACCAGAATTCCCTGTTTTTCAGCAACTTCACAGCAATCAAGAACTGCTGTTAATTGGGGGACACCGATGCCAGCCACAACTCTTGTGGTGCAACTTGCGCCGGCACCAATTCCCACTTTAACTGTATCTGCACCTGCATCTATCAATGCTTGTGTTCCTTCAGGTGTTGCAACATTTCCAGCAATGAGTGGAAGGGATGAATACGTTTTCTTTATTTTTTCTACTGTCTGAAGCACTCCCTTGGAATGTCCGTGTGCCGAATCCAGTACTAGCAAATCTACATGAACATCTACAAGAGCTCCTATCCTTTCAAGGACATCTTTTGTAACCCCAATGGCTGCCCCGACTCTCAATCTTCCATGTTCATCAAGCGTAGCAGATGGATGCTCTTCTTTTTTTAGAATATCCTTCACAGTAATCATGCCTGCCAATTCAGAATCTTTATTTACAAGGAGTAATTTTTCGATGCGATTTTTTTGAAGGATTGATCTTGCTTGGTGAAGTGTTGTGTTGATGGGTGCTGTGACAAGATTGTCTTTTGTCATGCACTCTGACACTGATCGATCGAGGTCTTCTTCAAACCTGATATCCCTCCCGGTAAGAATTCCCAACAATTTATTTTTATCATTAACAACCGGAAGTCCTGAAATACCGTGCTGCCTCATGACTGCAAGGGCATTCCGTAGAGTTTTATCAATCGTTAAGGTTATCGGATCAAGAATTACTCCGCTCTCTGCACGTTTAACCAGTTTAACTTCCACTGCCTGACGTTCGATAGACATATTCTTGTGCAGGATTCCCATTCCACCTGCTTGAGCTAAAGCAATCGCCATTTTCCACTCAGTGACTGTGTCCATCGCTGCGCTGATGATAGGGATTTGTAATTTAATATTTTTCGTAAGATTGGCCGATACATCCACTTCTTTCGGTAATACATGCGATTCTTGAGGAACCAGCAATATATCATCGAATGTCAGCGCTTCTTTAAAATCTATAATTTTATTCATGAGTTCTATAACCTTACAATAAATTGAGTTTTGAAACTATTGTTTTTTTAAAATTTTCTGAGTTGATCAACGATATTACCTGATTGATATCATCTGTCAATACGTGGTCATTTTCTTTCTTCTTTAAAACCTTATTTATCACATTTATAATTACTTTTGTTCCCGCGCCCGATTTTAAAGGATTATGAAATTCATACCCCCTTGCAGCTATCAGGAATTCAATGGCAAGAATTGATTTTACATTATCAATTATGTTCAGCAATTTTCTCCCTGCCCAAGATGACATGGCAACAAAGTCTTCTTGACCGGCTGAAGTGGGTATTGAATCAACAGAGGCAGGAAATGCCAATGTCTTATTTTCTGAAGCAAGTGCAGCAGCGGTTACTTGTGCCAACATGTAGCCGGACTCTTTTCCGGGGTTTGTTGCAAAAAATTTGGGTATTGCATTGTTTACCCCCTCCATCATTCGGGCAATCCTTCTTTCTGAAACTGCTCCAATTTCAGATGCTGCAATGGAAAGTGAATCCATTGCCAGCCCAACAATTTCACCGTGAAAATGTCCGGTTGATTTTATTTTGCTTTTTTTCGGAAATACGACGGGATTGTCACTTAAACTGTTCACCTCATTTTCTATTATATTTCTCATAGACGAAAAAATCTCACGGCTCGCACCGTGTACCTGAGGAATACACCTGAAACTGTAAGGGTCCTGGACCTCATCACAATCCAAGTGAGAAGCCACAATTTCACTATCTTTAAGTAATTTCCAGATATTCTTAGCGGAATCTCTTTGCCCTCCATGTTTTTTCAATTTGTGAATATCAGAAGTAAATACATTTCTTGAGAACAGGCAAACTTCATTTGACATAGCGCCGGCAGCATCAGCAACTTTTAGCACATGTTCCAATTCGATTACCGCTTTAACAGCGAGAGCAGTTGAAACTTGTGTTCCGTTAATTAAACTGATCCCCTCCTTTGGTCCTAGAGTCAGGGGTTCAATTTTTAATTCCTTCATCACCTTTTTGCTGGAACCCACATTATTTTGATAGCATACATCACCTTCGCCAATTAATGCCAATGCAATGTGAGAAAGGGGCGCTAAATCTCCACTTGCGCCCACTGATCCTTTAGAAGGTACAATGGGCAGAATATCGTGATTGAGAAATGAGCAAAGCTTGTCAACAACATTCCAACTTACGCCACTATAACCCATACAGAGATTAATTATTTTTAATAACATAGTGAGGCGCACAATGGATGCATCAAAAGGTTTCCCAACTCCCGCACAATGACTCCGCACTAAATTCAGTTGTAATAGTTTCTGATCCTGCGAATCAATCGTTATTTGACTCAATGCACCAAATCCTGTATTCACACCGTAAAATTTTTCTCCCTTTTTAAGCAATTCGCAGAGCGTTTTGTTAGATTGCTCAACTTTCTTTTTAACTTCATGTGATACTTTAATCTTCACCGCACAGGTTAGTGCGTCTTTCATGTCATTGGCGGTAAATGTCTGTCCACTTACATTAATCATAAAGGAAAAATTACTTCGGTGGTGGAATCAGTTGCAATAAGTGATTGAATAATTGTCATTGGTTAATTGTAATTTGAATTATGAATTTAATTGAGCTTAAAACAGCCGGCGGAATTTTTCGTGTTAAACTATTCTCCATGTTTCGGGATTAAATGTTCAGATCGTAAATATTGCTGAAAGGCTGCATTCTGACTGGAATGATTTCCTGAAACTGACGACCATAACCTTTCGTAACAACCCTGTTATCCATGTTGATAAAAACACCATCATCATAAGTACTTCGGATTAAGCGTCCAAAACCCTGTCTTAACCGGGTAGCTGTTTCCGGTACTGTAAAATCGTAAAATGAATTTCCTCCCTGACTGGTAATGACTCCGGAATATGCTTTTACTATGGGCTCAGTAGGCACATCAAATGGCAGTTTTGTGACAACTAAAATCTGGAGCAATTCACCGGGTAAATCTATACCTTCCCAAAATGATGATGTACCGAGTAAAATGCCATTCTCAGATTTTTTTAATCCCTCTAAAAGTGCATTTCTTGAAGTTTGCCCAATTTGAGCAAACACATTTAATTCCTTAAAACCTGCTTTTACTTTCAATTGATCGTAACACGATTGGATGGCACTCCTGGCTGTAAATAACAGGATGGTTCTTTTTCCTTTTGTCGATAGATGATAGATTAAATCTGCCAGTAAAGCACTGTATTCATGAGATCTAACATCCACATCTCCCACCCATTGAAAATATTTACATTGTTCTTCGTACATAAAGGGACTGGAAAACGATTCTGTACAGACTGATTTTCCTTCTGAAATTAAATCAAGTCTGCACCTTGTTTTGAAGTAATCAAAATCATTGTTCACATTTAATGTAGCGGATGTTAAAACAACTGAATGAGATCGGTTTAAAATTGAATCTGTGAGAGTCTCACCAATATCAATTTTTACTCCGTTTAGAGAAAGAAATAATTTTTCTGAATAATAAATTCCTTCCACCCAATAAACCCAGTCATCTTTTTCACCAATTAAAGTGGCATTAATTTTATTCTCAATATCTACCAATATATCCCCGTACTGGATGAAAAATCGATTCAGCGTTTCAATTTCAGTTTTATCCAACTTTGATTCATTTATCAATGAAGCGACATCCTTAATGATTGATTTACATTTAAGAAAATCGTGTGAAAGAATCTCTATCATCGATTTTTCTTCAGAAAAAATGCTTTGAAAATCATGGTAAATAAATTTTTCGGGATATTTTTGTTTCGGATTAAATTTCTCTTTCCACTTCGATTCCAATCTTTTGAAAAGGTCTTTGCTGCCATCAATAATTGATTCAAACAATTTTTTGATTTCACCCATATACTCGGTTAATTCCGGATATGGTACACTGTATTTCTTACCAATACCGTCTATTTTCTGTACCATTTTGTTTTTTTGAATAGCCGGCTTTAATTGATCCTGAATCAACTGAAAATTTAATTGTACCTGATATTGCCCGTAGGCTGTCTTTATCAGATTATGCGCCTCATCAATGATTAATAATTCGAAAGGCGGTAAAACCATTCCACTTGCAGAATCAGAAAGCAATAATGAATGATTCACAATTAAAATATCACTTTTCAAACTCGCCTGCCTCAACGGACCGAGAAAGCACCCATTATTCTGATCGCAGACATTTGTTGTGCAAAACCCAACATCGCTGCAGACTATCATTTTTACTCTTTTAGACTGTCTGTTTAAAAAACCGGGACATTCAGAAAAATCGCCTGTTTTGGTAAAATGCATCCAGGTAATTAAAGGCAATAAACTTTCAGCTTCGTAGGGTGACAGATATTCCCTGGAATCTTCAATAAGCCGGTTCAACCGTGTTTTACAGATATAGTTTCGCCTTCCTTTTACAGTGCAAGCACGGAAAGAAATATCCAGCATCTTTGCCAATTTGGGTACTTCCTGGTAAAATAATTGATCTTGAAGATGTTTTGTATTGCAGGAGATAACGACAGGACCTGTGTCTTTGTCAGTCGCATGTTTCACTGCGGGGAAAAGGTAAGCCAATGATTTACCCAGACCTGTTCCCGCTTCAGCAACTGCAATATTCCCATTCTCAAAAGAATCATCTATAAACTGGGAATACTGCACCTGTCCCAATCTTTCTTCAAATAAATCAAATGATTCAATTTTGTTTTCGATCTTCCCATTCATTGTAAAAACGTCCTCTGCTGTGACTCCACTAAGAGAAGATGAACCTGTAAAACGGATTCGATTAGACTTGACATTTTTTTCTATTTCGGAGTTATAAATCCCTGCCTTGCTGATTTCTTTTTCCAGGTAAAGATTTACCAAATCAATTATAATATCTTTGTTCGGAATATTTTTAAATGGTTTCAATATGGAAATCAATTTCTGCAGCGGTTCAATGGGATATGATGCCAATTCTTTAATCAAATTAACGAAAATATGCCCGCAATTTTCTGTATCTGACATTGCTCTATGGGCTGCATCCTGCTGATATCCAAAAAAGTTAGTAACTGTCCCTAATCTGTGATTGGGAAGAAAATAGAGACAAGATTGCGAGAGACTGAGGGTGTCACAAAGGCGGTTTTTTAGCTCTGTTTTAGGTAAATATTTTGATGTGAGAAATGAATAAAAAGAATAATCGAAACTAATATTGTGGGCAACGATTGGATCATCACCAATAAATCCAGCAAGTTTGGGTACAACTTCCTTTTCATCAGGAGAATCGGCTACCATGTCATCGCTGATACCTGTGAGATTTACAATGAATTCCGGGATGGCTCTCCCCGGATTGACCAAACTGGAAAATGAATCAGAAACTTCACCACCCTCAAACCTTACGGCAGCAACCTCAATTATCTTATCGCTTGCCGGGTCAAAACCGGTTGTTTCAAAATCTAAAGCGATATAGGGGTCTAAATTAAGTGCCTTAAGAAGTTCACCGAAATCCATTACAGTCCGGCGAAGACTTTTACCACGTCATAGATTAATTTTGGTTTTCTGAAAACAGCTTTCATAAAAACTTTTGATATGGATCTTTCATCCTCCGGAATTTTTGCTATTCCATCAGCAATTTTATCCAAATCATCATCAGTCAATTTACTGATTGTGTTTTTAATACTGTAAAATCTTTCATGGTTTTTGCCCCCGATTTTATGCCATTTGTCAGCATATTTATTCAATGATTTTTCACTCACGTCCCCGTTTTTGATTGATTCCACTGCTGTTTCACCAGCCAACAATCCGCCTCGCATGGCAGGCACAATTCCACCACCGGTCATGGGGTTAACCATGTGTGCAGCATCGCCCGCAAGCATCAGTCCATTACTCACAAACTTTTTTAACGTTTTATCGCAGGGAACACCGCCCACTGTAGTGCTAATCACAGAACATCCGGGATAGTGTTCTTCAAGAAAATCATCAAGATATCTTTTAGCAGATCTGTCTTTGCTGTACTTGCCGGAGACTCCCAAACCAATATTGGCTGCTTTTTTCCCTTTGGGGAAAATCCACAAATAACCTCCCGGTGCCATTTTTTGGGACATAAAAAAATCAAACCGGTTTTCATCCACATCAATCCCCGTCACTGTTTTCTGGACACACGATTCCATATCCTTCATCTTCAGTTGAGTTTTAAGTCCTGCCCATCTCCCTACCCTGCTTTCTACACCGTCTGCACCAATGACAATTTTTGATTTAACTTCAAATGGATCTCCTAAATATTCACCTTTCACTCCTGCCACATTTCCATTATCAAACAGGAGTCCCGAAACATACGTTTTTGTAGCAATGGTTGCGCCTTCCTCTGCCGCATATTGAGCAAGATCATAATCAAAGACACGACGGTCAAGAATATAGCCCTTTGCCTTCAGATTGAATTCTATTTTGGTACCGTTTGGAGAAATAAGCCGGATTCTATTGATGACGGACTTTATCCATCGTTCCTGCGGTTCCACAAAGATTCGTAATCCCTCATCGCTGGCAGCTTCACCGCAACGGACAGGCACACCGATATCCCTGTCTTTTTCAAGTAAGAGCACATCCAGTCCACCCAAAGCTGCATGACGGGCCGCCATTGAGCCGGCGGGACCACCACCCACTATGATGACATCAAACTGTTTGTTTTTCCACATACTCAAATACCTCTATGGGACAAATATATTCGCACAATCGGCAATCGATGCAAATATCGTGAACAATCCGAATATCAGCTTCCTCCAAATCAATACAATCCACGGGGCAGACGCCCACGCAGCAACCGCAAAAATCACACGTATTTGGTTTAATTTCAATCATAGCCAACGTGAAAAGTCGGGTACACCGTATTTAACCTAAAATAGGAATAGATTCTTGTTACATGAAAAAGGACAAATAAACCGGCAAAATACCACGGATATCTGACACCAATAAAAATTGCCAAAATCAGTACAGGGTAAATTGATGCACGAGCGAAATGATCTTTTTTGGGGAAAATAAGAGGGGAAATAAAAAACGGCAGCGAAACGATGGAAGAAGTACTGATAATTGGATCATTTAATTGTATTCCAATAACAGTGCCAATTGTTAATAGAATTGATCCAATGAATGCCGGCATCCTGCTATTCTCGGAATGTTGATCACTCTCACTTTTTTCGCTGGTAATGTTAAATGAGTCCGTTAATGATCGAATCCCAAAAACAGCCACAAAAAAAGCAACGTATGGAATAGATCGAGCAAGGTGAAAATTTTGAAGTCCAACATAATTCCACCCGCATAAAAAGGATAGAAAACCGATACAGGCACCAACAAGCAGTTTCATCAAAGTGGATGATTGATGAATCTCATTATTGACCCGGAATAGATAGAACAGAATTCCCACCCACACAGGTATCAATAAAACATCCCAGCGCTGACTCAGAGAAAACAACAGTACTGATTCCAGAAGAATAAGGATTAAGCCACCCATAACAAGAAAGCGGATGTTACCGTTTCCTGCACTAATACCACCGGATGCCGAGTCATTTTCCTTTTTATCACTCACCATAGATTTTTGAAATTTCGAAGCAAAAATTGAACCGGCGAGAAGTGTGATTGATAAAAACATCGGAACAGCAAACCAGTCAAATTCCCTCACCCAGTAGAGTTGTGGTTCAACTATGCTGCCAGCTGAACTCATCCCTGCAAGCACCATGATCCAGATTGGGATTTGATTAATGAGATTTAACGCGAACAACTTATCAAACCGCTTTGCTGCCGACTGACAGCTATAGTAAAGAGGGGACCCGAACTTGATTAGTTTAGCGACGAACATTTTGGGAATAACGCTTTAACCGACGATTGGGTTTCCGGTTATTATTGCAATAACTTCATTGGCAATGAAAAAGAGGACAACCCCTGAAGCGATTGTCAAAAGAAATGAAACAACTCCGGCAGGCAAAAACTTACCTGAAAATCCTAATTTAATTTCAGTAATAAAATTAGGTACTCCCCACTTAAAAATAATGAATAATGCAGTCATCATACCTCCGATAGGCAGCATATATTTGGAAGAGGCATAATCCAGAAAATCGAAAAAGTTCATTTTAAATATTGCGCCGAAATCAGAAAATCCACCCATGGAGAGTGAACAGAATATACCGACAACCGAGATTATACCTCCAAATGTAACGGTTGCTCTTGCTCTGCTCCATCCTTTTTGATCAATGAAATAGGCAGTAATCACTTCAAGAATAGAAATTGCAGATGTCAATGCTGCAAGAAATAATAGGAAGAAAAATAATGTACCCCAGATGACGCCTCCTGCAAGTTGGGGAAAAATTGTAGGCAGAACAACAAATATCAGACCGGCACCTTCCGCTGGATCAGCGCCCATGGCAAATACCGTAGTAAAAATAGCAATTCCGGCCAGCATGGCAATTAAGGTATCAATAATCAGAATTAATACTCCGGAACTGATTAGATTCTGATCACCGCGAAGATAACTGCCATAAGTGATCATTGTACCCATTCCGAGACTTAGAGTGAAAAAAGCATGACCCAATGCCAGTACAATACTTGACGCTGTTAAGTCGCTGAATTTCGGTAGGAATAAAAATTTCATACCTTCCAACCCTCCCGGCAGTGTCATTCCCCTCACGGCAAGCACCAGCAGGATTATTAGAATCATAGGCATCATTATTTTACTCCACTTTTCGATACCACCCTTAACGCCATTAATAATGATCCAGATACAAAGTCCCATGAAAATAAAATGCCAGAAAAGAGGATTCCAGTCGCTTGTGATAAATGAATTAAAGAGATTCCCGGAAAGTTCAGGATTCCCTGCCAGTTCATGAAAACCACCCATGAGGGACAGAAATGTATATCTTAGTGTCCATCCGCCCACCACGCTGTAAAATGAAAGAATAACAAATGCAGACGCAACACCAAGGTATCCGACACCCTTCCACCACGATTTTGGCGCCAGTTTTTCAAAGGCACCTACAGGATTCAACTGAGTTTTCCGTCCAATGACAAATTCACCGATGAGAATTGGCATTCCCACAACAAGGATACATATGAGATAAACCAAGGTAAAAGCAGCGCCACCATTGGCGCCGGCCATGTGGGGAAATTTCCAGATATTCCCCAATCCCACGGCAGATCCCGATGCTGCCAGAATGAATCCTAACCTTGATCCCCAGTGTTCCCGATTTGCCATGTTATGGATTTTCTCCTTTCTCTACGGTTAACGAATCTGTCACCCCGTTTTCTTCGAATGTGGACAAATGACTGTCCACTAGGGCGTCTAAAAGGCCATAAATATACACAAATCCAATCCACCACGCATACTTGTTTCGTTTTTGGCGATAACGTTCGTGGGATAATGAATATTCATCTTCAGTCCATTTGTTATAAATGTCCCTGTTCTCAATGAATTTGTAAATGACGAAGACCTCAGCACCAAATAAAATCACCGCTTTCACGTATTTACCGTTATACAATTGCCCTCCTCCGGGAATAAGCGAATGTAGGACAGCTTTTTTAGGAGATTTTTCAACGATTGTTGAATCCGTTGCTTCCTGGGATTGCAGAGGTGCGATTGCACAAAAGACAGTAAGGATAATAATTCTGAGTCCTATCATATCTTTAATTTTCTGCTCATAGTTTTCGATGAGTTTTTTATTGGCATTTATCATCTCTTGCTCCGCTTCAATTTGGGAAACGATTTCTTGCTGGATGGATAACGGCGGAAGAGATTAACCCAATCCTTTAGGGTTGGGTGGACACTGCCTATCACCATCTTCATAACGCCGTTAACGGCGTTTTTAAATCCATTTTTCATCTCCAATCCCAGCCGTGAACGACTGGGCTAATCTCCCCAAACCTCTGAAATCTTATCATTAATTTTCTGCTCATAGATTTCAATCAGTTTCTTATTGGCATTTACCATTTCCTGTTCTGCTTCAATTCGGGCAACGATTTCCTGCTGGACGGATAAGGGTGGAAGGGGGATTTGTAGATTTGAGAAATTTGTTTTTGAAATTTCTTTAAATGTACCGCCTGAAGCCATCTTATCCATTTCATCAACAAGGGTTGAAACCATAAATGCAACAAAATTAGTGTCTGCTGTAGCGTAATCATTAATTACAATATTTTTAAATCCTTGGTTTGTTGCTGTTTCACTTTTGTTAATTGCAATTCTGCCAATTGTGGCTCTTGATGAAACCAATACTGAATTAACTGGTAATAATTTCGCAGAAGATTTCTTCAATCCTTCACCAGTTATTTTGCGTTTTGTTTCGGACAATTTTGTAATAAAATCTTCTTGCGGTAAATCAACGAGAGTTGCCCAGTTTATATCTCCATCCCAATAATCTGGATTCTTTGAACTTGGTGTTCCACCAGATTCAATCTTAAATAATTCATTATCCCCCAACTTTACCATCTCCCAATCGTGGTCAATTGTAATCATGGGTTTGTAGTTGTCCACCACTTGCCGTGCTCCATCTATGATTTTCTGGTATCCGTAAATCTCTGCCACAATCTCTTCCTGCACCGATAACGGCGGTAGGGGGATTTTGAATGAATTTATCATTTTGGGTGATATATTTCCTTGTGCTCCACCACCAGCCGTTCTTTGGCAGAAACTATAGAATCTATCTGAATGCAATAAGTTGTAAATGAAATTCTGATATATTTTTTCACTTTTTGCTCTTACTAATCCAACCCGTTGATTAAGCAATAAATCATCGTAGGAAGACATTGCAACTTTTCCTACAGTTGCACCAGTCATTGCAATTAAAATA
>CAYXUG010000006.1:0-53787 GCA_964468655.1 uncultured bacterium
AAAATAATCAGCTTTGACTCTTGTAAATAAGATTTATTGGGGGTAAGTTGTCTTTGCTGTGCTCGAATTAACAAAAAACATTGAGGAGTGTAAAATAATGGTAAAAGATTCAAACAGAAGTTTAAGCAGATATTTAGAAGAAATCGGCAGGTTCGAACCACTAAAACCCGCCCGGGAAGTTGAACTGGCGCAAAGGGTCAAAAAAGGGGATCGCATCGCATTGAAGGAACTCACCGAAGCCAATCTTCGGTTTGTGGTTTCTGTTGCAAAAGATTATCAAGGTCAGGGTTTACCTTTAACTGATTTAATTAATGAAGGAAATCTTGGTTTAATCAAAGCCGCAGAAAGATTTGATGAAACACGGGGATTTAAATTTATTTCATATGCTGTCTGGTGGATTCGTCAATCCATACTTCAGGCACTGGCAGAACATTCAAGAATTGTTCGTCTTCCCTTGAATAGGGTAGGAACAATCAGTAAAATCACAAAAGCAGCAAGTGATCTTGAATCAGAATACGAGCGTCCCCCAAAGGAAGATGAAATTGGAAAACACCTGGAAATGGGCGGTGAAGAAGTCATGGATGCAATCAGAATATCAAGACGCCATCATTCACTACAAGCACCTTTCAGGGAAGGTGATAAAAATTCTTTGATGGATGTTATTAAAGACGGCAATCAGCGTTCGCCAGACATAGGTCTCATGAAAGAATCTTTGAAAGAGGAAATCAGGTCCTGCCTGTTGTCTTTGAAAAACCGTGAAAAAGACGTCATTAAAATGTATTTTGGTATTGACCGTGATTATGCACTCACATTGAATGAAATTGGTGAGGAATTTAGTCTGACACGGGAAAGAGTTCGCCAGATCAAAGAAAAGGCAATTCGCAGATTACGCCACAAAACACGCAGTAGAGCACTGAGAAATTATCTCGGGCAATAGAAGAAGGAGGTGTATTCGAATTGATTGAAGTTACTGTACGCGATGGTGAACCGCTTGAAAGAGCGCTTCGCCGGTTTAAAAAGAAATATGAGCGAGCTGGAATACTTAAAGAAGTAAGAAGTAAGTCATATTATCTTAAACCCAGCGAAGCCAAAAAGCTGAAAAGAAGTTCAAAACCAAGGAAAAGAAATTACTATTAATTTCTTCTCATATTTTTTATCTATAGTTGAAAAAGTTCAGATTAAACACTGAACTTTTTTTATATTCAATTTTGTAGTTAAACTCCGGAGAATGTAATTTTACTTTAATCTTTTAAAAGTAATTCATATATCCCCGAACAAATAAATATGCTAATAAAGAGTATTTCAGGAATAAGAGGGTTGGTTTCGCCTGACCTTACACATGAAGTCATAGATAGATATATTTCAGCTTTTCATCAATTTTGCGGTGAAGGCACTATTGTTTTAGGCAGGGATACGCGGCCTTCCGGATTTAAACTGACATCCCAGATTCTTGATCATCTTATTGCATACGGACGAAATGTACAGGACTGTGGTATTTGTCCCACGCCAACGGTGCAGTTCGTGGTATCTGATACAGAGGCAGCTGGCGGTATTGTGGTAACCGCGAGTCACAACCCATCGGATTGGAATGGATTGAAATTCATCAATAAAGACGGCTGTTTTTTGAATCAAATTGAATTCAATGAATTTTTATCAATCATGGATTCAGAGACAGGAGAAGGTGCTGAAGAAGTTAGTAAAGGGACCTACTCAACATTTGATCATGCTGTCAACCGGCATATTCAACGGATTCTTGCGGTAGAATTTTTGGATATTCCATCCATCAAAAATTATGGGTTTAAAGTTGCAGTGGATGCTGTAAACGGCGCTGCAAGTAAAGCACTGCCAAATTTGTTGGAAAAATTGGATTGTGATGTCATTGAAATAAACTGTTTTTCGGACGGTGATTTTTCCAGGGGAGCTGAACCGCTGCCGTCAAATTTGTCAGAACTGTGTGATACCGTTAAAAATAAAAACTGTCATCTGGGACTTGCGGTAGATCCCGATGGTGACCGCCTTGCAATCGTGGATGAAAATGGAATCCCATTGGGTGAAGAATATACCCTTGTCTTAGCGGCGGAATTATATATGAGTTCAATATCCGAGAAAAGTAAAGTGGTCACAAATTTATCCACTACACTTGCTTTGGAAAAATTAGCTGAGAGGTATAATTTTGAAGTGATTAGAAGTCCGGTCGGTGAAATAAACGTGGTTGAAAAAATGAAAAAGGTTGGAGCTGACTTTGGCGGAGAAGGTAACGGCGGTGTGATTCTTCAGAATGTCCATCTCGGCCGCGATTCACTGGTGGCAGCAGCAATGATTCTTGATTTGATGGCAAAAAGAAAAAAGCCGTTGAGTGAGTTGTTCAGTACAATGCCGCAATATTTTATTGTTAAAGATAAAATTTCTATTAATGGTATTAATCCGGGTAACTTATTGGAGCAGATTTCTGAAAACTACCGGGGAATGGAAAAAAATATAGAAGATGGATTAAAGCTTTTGTGGGAAGATCGGTGGGTACATATCAGATCATCCAACACCGAACCCATTTTACGTATCTATGCAGAAGCGCCTACGGAAGGCGAAGCGAAATCATTGGTCAGAGATCTGCGGGAGGTGATGGCATGATTCTTGCGAAAGTTACAGGATCAGTCGTTTCTACCATAAAGAACAAGCATTTGGAGAGTGAAAAACTGCTAATCACGCAGCCGGTGGACTTGAAACAAAACCCAGCAGGTGAATCCTTTCTATCGTTGGACAGGGCGCTGGCAGGAGAAGGTGACCTTGTACTTGTGAACAAGGAGGGCTCTGGCGCCCGGCTCATGTACGACAATGAAGAAATTCCGGTACAGGCAGTTATTGTCGGAGTCGTGGATGATATTGATGTTTTTATTGAATAGAAATGTATCAGGATGGATAAACACATTATACTCAATACAATAGACGAGGTCATATCGTCCGGTTATATTCCAAAGGAAGATGAATTTTGCGAGTGTCCTCACTGTGATACACACAGCTGTCCTGATTGGGATTATGAAACTGTAAAGAGTATCATCTTTGCGGGGGCTGACAGGATTGGGTCAGCGGCTCATTTTGAACCTCGCCCTGAAATCGCCGGTCTCATTGACCATACTTTGCTTGCACCTTCGGCTACACTTCAGGATGTTCGGAAACTGTGTCAGGAAGCAAAACGATATTGCTTTATCAGCGTTTGTGTTAATCCATCATTTGTGAAAACCTGCGTAAAAGAACTGAAAGGGTCAGGCGTAAAGGTAGCCACTGTAATCGGATTTCCCTTGGGTGCCACTTCAACCGAAACAAAATGTGCTGAAACAAAAAAGGCAGCAGCAGACGGTGCCGATGAATTGGACATGGTCATCCACGTTGGGATGCTAAGGGAAGGTGACTTCGAATATGTGGAGAATGATATCCGTGGGGTTGTTAATGCAGCTGAAGGGAGACCTGTCAAAGTTATTCTCGAAACTTCTCTGCTGTCCGATGATCAGAAAGTCAAGGGTGCCATGCTTGCCAAATGGGCTGGAGCCAATTTTGTTAAAACATCTACGGGATTTTCCACCGGGGGTGCAACAGTAGCGGATGTTGCATTGCTTCGGAAAGTGGTTGGCAAACAAATGGGTGTGAAAGCATCCGGTGGAATCAAAACATATCAAGATGCTGTTGATATGGTGGCTTCGGGCGCCAGTCGAATCGGCGCCAGCGCCAGCATTGCCATTGCTACCGGCAAGAAACCAAATTCCTCAGTAAAATACTAATCCACAGATTAACTTTTTAAAGACACGTTTTTATGCCTAAAAAGGGTGATGAATTTGAATTGACGGTAAATTCACTTGCCTACGGGGGTAAGGGATTTGGGAAAGCAGATAATATTGCCGTCTTTGTAAAAAATGGAATTCCGGGACAAAAACTTCTTGTAAGGGCAATCAGAAAAAGAAGAAATTATCTCGAAGCAGTCCCGGTTAAAACAATTGAAGAATCCCCGTTTTATACTCCTCCAAAATGTGACCATTTTTCCGTATGCGGCGGCTGCACTTTTCAGCATCTGGACTATGAACAACAGATCGAACAGAAGAAAGATCAAGTCATTGAGATTTATCAGCGAATCGGCGGATTTAATGATGTAAAACTGGATAATGTCATTCCAGCCGACAACCAGTTCCACTACAGAAATAAAATGGAATTTACCTTCTCCAACTGTCGGTGGATTCTGACAGAAGAACCGGAAGGTGTGGATTCATCCTTCGCCCTTGGACTGCACATTCCCGGGAGATATGATAAAATATTGAACATTGATAGCTGCTGGATTCAGAAACCTGTGGGGAATGATATTTTGCAGACCGTTAAGATTGAAGTAATGAAATTCGGGTTATTACCTTATGATGTAAGAAACCATACCGGTTTTTTAAGAAATCTTATTATTCGGATCGGCGAGAGAACAAATGAATTGATGGTAAACATCGTGACCTCAAAAGAAGATCCTGAATTATTAAATCCAATCAATGAAAAACTGATTAAAATGCATCCGGAAATTACGAGCATCATCAACAACATCACCTCCAGAAGGGCTGGTGTGTCTATAGGCGAAAAAGAAGTTCTTGTTTATGGAAAACCCCGCATTCATGAAAAATTGGGAGAGTACATTTTTGAAATTTCATCTAATTCATTTTTTCAAACCAATACCACGCAGGCAGAAAAGCTGTACAATCTCGCTTTGGAATACGGTGGATTTAAAGGGGATGAAATTTTGTACGATCTCTTTTGCGGAACCGGTTCAACCTCAATTTTTATGTCTTCGCAAGTTAAGAAAGTTTATGGTTTTGAGCTGGTCCAGTCAGCGGTGGAAGATGCCGCGAGAAATGCTGCTGCAAACGGAATTGACAACTGCCGGTTTATTGAAGCGAATCTCGATCACTATTTTCGTACAACCTCAATATTAAAAGAACTTGAAAAACCGGATGTGGTCTTGTTGGATCCACCGCGGGCAGGACTTCACAAAAAATTAGTGAAAGATGTCATTCAACTGAACCCGCAGAAAATAGTTTACATTTCCTGCAATCCAGCAACACAAGCGAGGGATGCTGCCCTGTTTTGTGAAGAGGAATATGTGCTGGAGAAATTAGGGATGGTGGATATGTTTCCTCATACGCCGCATATTGAAATGGTTGTTCTGTTAACTACTAAATACAATTCTTAGCACTCTACAAATAATTTTATTAGATTTTCACCCATAAAAAGAGACAAATAACAGTTTTGAGCAGATATATTAAAAAATTATTTGGTAATCCATTTATTCAAATTATTACGGCTATCAGTATTGTGATGGTAATAGGAGGGTGGTTTATCAGTCGATTGGAAGGCACCGCGGAAATCACCCAGGGAGTGAATCCATTCTGGTGGGCAATTGTTACCATGACAACAGTAGGTTATGGAGATTTCTCTCCAATCAGCACGGGCGGGCGTGTGCTTGCAATTATTATTATGTTTGGCGGTATTTCCCTCACTGCGCTGTTAACAGCAACTATTTCATCCATCTTTGTGGCAAAGAAAATCAGGGAAGACAAAGGATTGGAAAAGGTTACTCTCAAAGATCATATTATTCTTTGTGGCTGGAATATGACAGCAGACAGAATTCTGGAGTCTCTGCAGAATATCAAAGGAGAAGGTAAACTGGAAATTGTTCTGATAAATGATGAAGAGGAAGATTCCATTTCTTCAATCCGCAATAAACACAGAACCATAGAAATAAAGTTTGTCAGGGGAGATTTTACGCAGGAGGCAGTATTGGAACGGGCAAATCTTAATCACGCATCAACTGTCATCTTGTCCAGCGATGCTACCCGTGGAGGATCCCACGCAGATGAAAAAGTTATTTTTGGTACTCTCACCATTAAAACAATGGCTTCCCATGTTCGTGTTGTTGCCTACATCATAAACAGGGATAACCTTACGCACATCAAAAGAGCAAATGCTGATGAAGTTATACTCCAGGGTGAATTCGGCGCTTATATGGTTGCGTCACATATTTTGGATCCGGGTGTACCACAAACCATTGAAATTTTGCTGAACAGTAAAACACCCTCACAGTTCAGAAGAGTAGAAGTCCCATCCGAATTTATTGGAAAAATGTATAGTGAATTATTTAACCATTTAAAAGAAGAGCACGGCTGGCTGCTGGTAAGTGTTTTCAGCGAGGAAGAACAGATAGGAATTGGGGAAGTCCTTTCCTCCGATACCTCAGCGTTGGATGCGTTTATTGAACGGAAATTGAAAGAAGCAGGACATTCTCTCGATGAGGAAAACAAAATATCCGTCATGGTTAATCCCAAACAGGATTACCTGGTTAAAGAAGGTGAAAAGGCGATTGTAATTTTATAAGATGAGTAAAATTAAAAATCTTGAAAAGTATCAATTTTTCAACGGACTTAAAAACAGTCAGCTGGACAAATTTGATGATATCGTTAAAATGAAGAAATATTCTCAAGGTGAAATAATTTTCAAAGAGGGGGAAACAGGCAACGCTGTTTTCCTTTTGTTAAGCGGCGAAGTTGAAATCAATCAGGCGTTGACCCTGCAGCTAAACAGGGAAAATTATGATACGAGGGAGAAATCAATTATTCATTTGTCCAGCGAGGTCTGTCCCTGTTTTGGGGAAATGGCTCTTGTGGGTGATAACCAAAAACGTACTGCCACGGTTCAAGCTTTAAGCGAATGTGAAATGGCAAGAATTATGAAAGATGATTTTTTAAATATCTGTGAAACTGATCCTGATTTAGGATATACAGTCATGAAAAATATCGGAAAAATTATTTCGGACAATCTGGTCAATGCCAATCAAAATGTTCTTAAACTGACCACTGCTTTTGGTTTAATATTAGAAACGTAATCTATAAAATTTGATTTATAGCGAACTGATTAATCCGGTACTTGATTGATGGCAGACGATAATAGGAATTCCCCCGAAACCGACATTCCAAAAGTTTACAATCCCAAAGATGCGGAAAACCGGTGGTATCCCTACTGGCAGGAAAATGGTTTTTTTCATTCAACGGTAGATCAAAGTAAAACTCCCTACACAATACTGATTCCGCCTCCAAACGTGACCGGGAGTCTCACCATCGGTCATGTATTAAACACTACCATACAGGATATTTTGATCCGCCGGGCGCGGATGATGGGAAAAGCCGCCTGCTGGATTCCCGGGACTGATCACGCCTCCATTGCAACAGAAACGAAAGTGGTCAACATGCTTCGGAAAAAAGGCGTTAAAAAATCTGATATCCCGAGAGAAGAATTTTTGAAGTACGCTTGGGAGTGGAAGGAGAAATACGGTTCACTCATTATTGAGCAGTTGAAAAAACTGGGGTGTTCCTGCGATTGGGAAAGAGAACGGTTTACCATGGATGACGGCTATTACAAGGCAGTCATTTCAGCGTTTGTAAAGCTGTACAAAAAAGGATTGATTTACAGAGGCAAGCGGCTGGTAAACTGGGACCCTAAAACAAAATCAGCCATTTCTGATGAAGAAGTCATTTATAAGGAAGTGAATGGTCACCTTTGGTATTTTCGATATCCGCTTAAAGATTCCGATGAATCGTTAACTGTGGCAACCACGCGCCCTGAAACAATGCTTGGGGATACAGCCGTGGCGGTGAATCCAGATGATGAACGGTTTAAACACTTCATTGGCAAAACGGTTATTCTTCCATTAGCGGGTCGGGAAATGCCCGTAATAGCTGATAAGTTTGTCGATCCGGAATTTGGCACCGGCTGTGTAAAGGTCACGCCTGCTCATGACCCCAACGACCTCAAAATGGGGAAAAGTCATAATCTTGAATTTGTCAATATTTTCAATGATGATGCTACCTTGAACAAAAATGTTCCGGAAGAATTTCAGGGGTTGGACCGGTTTGATGCCCGGAAGTGTGTTATTGAACAAATGAAGAAAGAAGGGTATCTTGTAAAGACCGAAGATTATACCACAAACATTGGCTATTCCGATAGGGGAAACGTTCCCATTGAACCTTATCTTTCGGAACAGTGGTTTATGAAAATGGAAGATTTGGCAAAACCGGCGCTGAAAGTGGTAAAAGAGGGGAAAATAAAATTTTATCCGGAACATTGGAATAAAACTTACTATCACTGGATGGAAAATATTCAGGACTGGTGTATCAGCAGACAGTTGTGGTGGGGGCATCGGATTCCTGTCTGGTACTGCCGGGGTAATGACATGGATGAATGTACATTGGAATGCAGGCAACCTATCGTTTCGGAGACAATCCCCGAATCATGCCCAGCTTGCGGTTCAAAGGATATGATTCAGGACCCTGATGTACTGGATACATGGGCGAGTTCATGGATTTGGCCTATGGGCGTTCATAACTGGCCGGAAGAAAGTGAAGACCTTTCTTACTTCCATCCCACTGATGCTTTGGTGACCGGTCCGGATATTATCTTTTTCTGGGTGGCGAGAATGATTATGTCGAGTATGGAGTTCAAAAGTGAAATCCCTTTCAAAAATGTTTATTTCACCGGAATGGTTCGAGATATGCAGGGGAGGAAAATGAGCAAATCATTGGGGAATTCACCTGATCCGCTGGAACTTATCGAAAAATACGGCGCCGATGCGCTGAGGTTCGGGATTATGCTCATAGCTCCGCAGGGGCAGGATATTCTGTTTTCTGATGACAGGATGGAAGTGGGCAGAAATTTTATGAATAAACTGTGGAATGCATCCCGGTTTATTTTGATGAATTCTGAAGGGGTTGAGATTCTCCCGATGAACGAAATTGACAGCAAACATCTGGAAATATCCGACAAGTGGATTATAAGTTCTTTGAATAGAACCATCAATAATGTTGGACGGCGATTCGGTACCTACAAGTTTAACGATGTTGCAAAAGAAATTTATGATTTTTTATGGGCTGATTTTTGTGACTGGTATGTGGAAATTATAAAATTAAGATTATATGGCAATGATTCTACTCAAAAACAAGCTGCATTAAGTATCGCAATTCATTGCCTCAAATCGGTGTTAAAACTGCTCCACCCGTTTGCGCCTTTTATCACAGAGGAAATTTGGAATCGCCTTGGCACAGTTTCAGAAAGTGACGAAAATTATCAATCTCTCATCGTTTCCGAGTATCCAGAGAGTGAAAGCAATTGGATTGATGAAAAGTGTGAAGATGAATTTAATTATCTAAAAAATATCATTTCCAACATACGAACAGTGAGGAGTGAAATGAATGTACCTCCAGGGAAGAAGTCCGATCTTCTTATCACCGGCCATAATGGAAAATTGGACCTCATTAAGAATCATGAAAATATTATTAAGGACCTTGGTAAAGTGGGTGAATTGGAAACAGGAAATAATCTTGCTAAACCATTACACAGCGCTACTATCGTTTTAAGCGATCTTGAACTGTTCATTCCGTTGGAGGGACTCATTGATGTAGAAAAGGAAAAGAACCGGCTGAAAAGTGAGATTGAAAGAATTACTGGAAGGTGCCTTCTGATAAAAGGAAAACTGGAAAATTCAGATTTTGTGAACAAAGCGCCCGAAGAAGTTGTAAAACAGGAAGAAAAAAAATTAACCGATATGACCGCCAGTCTGTCAAAACTTGAACAAAACTACGAGATGATACAATGAAAAAACTATTCTTATTATTACCTTTAATCTTTAACTCTCAAATCTCTGCTCAATCCCAAAATGCGACCATCACGCTCTACCGGGATGGTTATGGCCTCGTTAAACAGCCCGTATCGTTTACGGTTGAGAAAGGGAGAAATGAAGTAAACTATTCAAGCCTGCCCAATCAGATGGAAGTTGAATCACCCTTTTTATCTCTGAACAAGGCAAAAATGCTATTTCAAAGATTTAATAAAGATGTTTTCCATTCCCGATCATTTTTACAGGAACAGTTAGGGTATTATATTACAGTGACAACTGATGATGGGGAAACATTCAAAGGTCAATTGCTGGCTATGGAAAATAATTGGTTATCAATTGAACAAAAGAAAACAATAACTATGATTAACTTCGATGAAATTATCTCCATTCAAGTGGGTAGTAAAGAAAAGACTTATCCAGTGAAAGAAGAAATGTCCTGGGAAATTTCCTCCAAAGTCACAGGAAATGTGACAGGTGAATTAATCTATATCACCAGAGGAATCGAATGGGATGCTTCTTACAGATTGATTTCATCCAACGATAAATCAACGGGAAATCTCATTTCCCAAGCTAACATAAAAAATGAAACCAATTTAAGTTTTACCCATGCATCAACACAGTTGCTGGAAGGTAATCTAAAAAGAGCAAAAGGCGGAGGTCAACGCAGAGTCAAAACCCAAAGGGGTGGATATATAGCTGACATGGCGGCGGATGTGTCCCCGGAGTTTTCCGCTGAAGAATTGGGAGATTATCATCTCTATACTCTTTCAGAAAAACTCACACTTCCCAAGAATGAAATGGTTACAGTTTCGCTATACAAAGATAAAGAGGTGAAATTTACCCGCCTTTATAAATTTGAAAATAACGAACGGTCAAAGAAAAAAGAACCTCTGGTTGTAGAGCTATCATTCACAAACGATTCAGAAAAACCTTTTCCGGCGGGTAATTTTCAAATCTATCACAAAAATACCAGGGGAAATGTAGAATTCGCCGGGGAAGATATGCTCAAGTATGTTCCGAAAGGAGAAATCGCAAAAGTCATTGCAGGCAGGGCCTCGGACGTTTTGGGTGAACGTAAGGTCGTGAATTATGAACGGAAAAAGAAAAGCGAAGAGGCAAGCATTCTACTTGAAGTGAAAAATAAACGGAATAAACAGGTAGAGGTGGAACTTACCGAACATATTCATGGCGATTGGGTGATTAAAGAACCCTCACACAATTATAAAAAAGTGGATGCCAGTACCATCACTTTCAATCTTACCCTTAAACCCAATTCCACAGAAACGGTTACCTATACCTACCGTAAGGAGTGGCAGTAGTAGGTTTCTGGTTATTGGTAACTGGTGATTGTCCGGCATCTTTTTCGCGGGTTTTTAGAGGGGAATTATTATTACCCGTCATTGCGAGGAACGAAGTGACGTGGCAATCTCATCAGTTCTGCCGGTAAAACAACGAGATCACCACGCTACACCTTTCGGCGGAACTCGTGATGACTTCCACTACTTAAGTAATACCATCTTTTTCGTAATAACATTATTACCAGTTACCAAACGGTAAATATAAACCCCACTGGCAACATCACTGGCATTCCAGATCACTGAATGAGAACCACTTTCCATTACATTATCAATTAGTGTTTCCACCAATCGTCCTTTAACATCAAAAATGTGTAGAGACGTTCCGCCGGAACGTCTCCCGGAGACGACCGACCCGGTCGTCTCTACAGGTATGTCAAATCTGATGGTGGTAACCGGATTAAACGGGTTGGGATAGTTTTGATGCAGAACAAACTGGTGAGGGGTAACTGGTGACTGGTTACTAATTGAAACGGTACCATACTCGAATGCCCCCATATCTGGGGCTGAACCTAAATATTCATCAGGACTCATGTTGACAAGTGTGTCTCCTTCCCATACAAAAAATGGAGTACCAGCGTCAATGCAGGGGGAGCCTTCTTGCAGATTGAAGTCACCGTTATCGGGATCGACAAATAGGGGATCAGTGTCGATGTTGCCGTTAAGCCAATTCAAGCTACCACCCACAGCATAAACTCCATCTTGTCCATTTTCAATATCTGTGTAACTGATAGTAACTTCTGTTGGACCCCATTCAAACCCTGGTGGTGATGAATAAATTCCCTCCTGTGAATTACTCCAGATGATGGAATTTGAGATTTGAACTGCTGAATAATCATACAAGTTTATTCCACCACCACATTGTGCCTCATTATCATCTATTGTAACATTTTCCAATATCAGATTACTACTATATTTAACGAGAATTCCGCCACCACTCATTTGTGTAATATTACTTGCAATCACAGTGTTTTTGATGGTGCCATTAGACTCACTGCTTATACTTAATCCTCCACCATTAAGACAGGGGATGTCAATATCATTCACACCATTATCTTTAATGGATGATTGATTTATTTCAAATTCACATTGCGTAAAAAAGAGCCCCGCACCTTCATGTGCAAAATTGTTTCTAATATTTATATTTATTAATTCAGGAGATGAATTTTCACAGTATATACCTCCTCCGAGATAGACGGAATTATTTTGTTCAATAGAAACATTCTTTATAATTGAATTGGAATTATCCGCAATAAATATTCCAGACCCTCTACCCCAGTAGCCGATGGATTCATTATCAAAAATTGATAAGTGCGTCAATGTTGGGCTGGATTCATTTTTTATGGTTACTCCACCTCCCCAGATTGAATTCGATGGCTGTCCACCCCCCTGACCATTTGTGATCCAAAATCCATCTAACATAGCAGTTGAGTTTTCACCACTTTCAAAAGTGACTACAGAGCCGTTTTGACCGCCGTCTATGATTGGTAAAAATAAATTGGCATTTTCCTCATAATAACTACTGGTAGAAATAACAACGATATTATTTCCATTAAAATTAAGGTTCTCATAATAAGTACCCTCATAAACCAAAACCGTATCTCCCTCTACTGCTGCATCAATACCTTGTTGTATGGCAGGATAGTCTTCAGGAATGTGGATAATGGTTGCGGATGCAACATTTAAAATGCAAACAGCGAAAGTAATAATTTGTAGTATTCTTTTCATTATAATCACCATATTGGTAAAGTACATCTTGTATGTGTAAAATGCAAATGGAAGAAAAACAATCATACCTTCTCTGTCATTGCGAGCGAAGCGTGGCAATCTCAGTTATTTGCAATGAAAGTGAGCGGGATCGCCCCGTCCAGCAAGATGACGGGCAGGCACATCCGCCGATTGGCGGAAATCCTCTTCCAAAGGATCTCTGCTTATAGGCGAGTCTTCGACCTGTGGACAAAAGGGGGACTTTAATTATTTGGCCATTGCCTTCCTGACGCCAGACAGGGTGGCATTAAAAGACCATCTTTCGTATAATTGAATATGGTAAACCACCCGCCAAATCAGGGGTTAAATGATTCAATCCAATTTCTCAAAGGCGTCGGCCCCAAGCGGAGTGATGTTTTAGAAAATGAGGGAATTGAGACTGTCCTCGATTTGTTGTATCATTTTCCCCGAAGGCATCTTGACAGAACATCGGTAACATCTCTCCGTGATTTGACAAAGGATGTGACAACGACTGTTGTCGTTAAGGTGGAAGCGGGCGGAATCAGGACTGCCAGAAAACGGAAATATTATCAACTCATCGTCAGTGATGAAACAGGCAGGATGAACTGCGTTTGGTTCAATGGAATTCAGTATGTGCAGAATGTATTCTCGCCGGGTGAAAAGGTGGCATTTCACGGTAAAGTAGAATTCTACAACGGCTACCAGATGGTCCACCCGGAATATGACAAAATTGGTGATGATGAGGACGATCCCCTCAATACCGGCGCCATCATTCCATTGTATCCTTCTACACAGCCGTTGAAATCTGTTGGGCTCGACAGCAGGGGATTCCGAAAAATTGAAAAAGAAGCGTTAATAATATTGGAAAACAATCCAGTGGAATTTCTGCCGGATATTATCCTGAAAGATTGTGGACTAATGCCCCTCCCGGATTCCCTTAAATTTATCCATTTTGCGCCGGGAATCGGTGAACTTGAGCGGGCTGTAAGCAGGTTGAAATTTGATGAACACTTTTTTCTTCAGCTTCTTATGGCGCTGAAAAAAATGAGCATTCAGGAGTTACAGGGGAGAGCATTTACCAAAACAGGTCCCTATGTTAAACTGATCTATGACTTTTTAGAGTTTGAATTGACCAAAGCCCAAAAAAGAGTTTTAAAGGAAGTCCATGAGGACCTTGCTTCGCCTCACGTAATGAACCGCCTTTTGCAGGGGGATGTTGGATCAGGGAAGACCGTTGTAGCCATTTTGGCTTCTGCCATTGCGGTGGGTAACGGGGTGCAGGTGGCAGTCATGGCGCCCACGGAAATTTTGGCACACCAGCATATTCAAGTCTTCAAATCGTACTGCGACAGGGCGCAGATTCCCGTGGCAATTCTAGTAGGCAAACAGGGAACAAAAGAACGGAAGAACATATTAGAAGGCATTAAAGATGGAAAAATAAAGATTGTTATAGGAACACATGCCCTCATTCAGGAAGCTGTTCAATTCAAGGACCTGGGATTTATCATCATAGATGAGCAGCAAAGATTCGGCGTGATGCAGAGAGGAACACTTCTTGAAAAAGGATACAATCCTGATGTGCTTGTCATGACGGCCACTCCCATTCCGCGGACCATGGCAATTACCTACCATGGTGATCTGGACCTGTCCATCATTGACGAAATGCCAAAGGAACGAAAGCCGGTGATTACGAAAGTTGTTACGGAGGAACGATTGCAGAAAGTGTATCAGTTTATTTCTGATGAGTTGGAAAAAGGCAGGCAATGCATGGTGGTTTATCCGCTGATTGATGAATCCGAAAAGGTTGATCTAAAAGCTGCGGAAGAAGGATTTAATTATTTGTCTCAAAAAGTATTTCCCAAATACACGCTTGCTTTGCTCCACGGCAGAATGAAAAAAAATGAAAAAGATGCCATCATGGACAAATTTGCCGGGAATGAAATCCAGATTCTGGTATCCACAACTGTCATTGAAGTTGGAATAGATGTTCCTAATGCCACCGTCATGCTTATAGAAAATGCCGAACGGTTCGGACTTACGCAGCTTCACCAGTTGAGAGGTAGAGTGGGGAGAGGAAAAGAAAGAGGTGTATGCATTCTGATTCAAAGAAAATTTACACCTACAGGTAATCAGCGGTTAAATATTATGCAAAGGACGAACAACGGATTTGAAATCTCTGATGAAGACCTTAAATTACGAGGTCCCGGCGAGTTCTATGGGACGAAACAACACGGGTTCTTGAAATGGAAAATAGCAGACCTGGTGAAAGATGGTCCAATCATACAGCTGGCCCGCAGGGCTGCATTTGATCTTGTAGAAAGTGATCCGCAATTGCGAAAACCCGATCATTCAAAAATTCGTAAACGATTTCTTAAAACATACCAGCATATGCTGGAATTTGTAAACATAGGATAAGAGGAAACATGACAGAAGAAACATTATCTAAGGATGAGCAGTTGTTTACTCAACTGGTCTCGTCCTATTCCACCTCAGCGTGGATATCACTTGGGAAAATCAAAAATCCCATGACAGATAAATTAGAACGGAATTTGCAACAGGCATCGTATGCCATCGATATGCTTGATATGCTTTCAAGAAAAATGGGAGATAATCTTAACGAAAATGAAAGGAAGTTTCTCACGTCCGTTGTAGGTGATCTCAAAATGAATTATATGGAAGAATCCAAAAAGGGAGATGAACCTTCTGATGACAGCCAGGATGAGGAAAAAGATGAATCCTCAGAAGAAACTAAGGAAGAGTCAGGTAAAGAAGAATCAGAAGAGGAGAATGCATCAGACTAAATCCATGACGTCCAGAAAAATAAATACACTCCTTGCCCTTCTTGTTCTTTTCATCAGTTTCATTGTCTATTTGGATACCATGGCTCCTACAGTTTCATATTGGGACTGCGGAGAATTTATTGCCACGTCTGTTATACTTGGAGTTCCCCACCCGCCGGGAAGTCCGCTCTATCTTATCCTTGGAAGAATTGCCTCCATGATTCCATTCAGCGACGATATTGCTTTCCGAGTGAATCTTCTGTCACCGCTTGTCAGTGCATTTGCTGTCATGTTTCTGTATCTTATTATTGTCCAGTTTGTGCGGTTTTGGCGGGGTTCACTGAAAACGACCGAGGATAAACTTGTGGCATTTGGTGCAGGACTGTTGGGATCACTCACCTTCGCTTTTACAGACAGTCACTGGTTTAACGCCGTAGAGGCGGAAGTGTATTCAATGAGCACCTTTTTCACTGCCATTGTTGTATGGCTCATTCTCAAGTGGGCGGAGAAATCAGATGAACCGGGAAGTGAACGTTTTATTTTGATTATCAGTTATATTCTCGGATTGGCTACCGGTATTCATTTGCTCAATCTACTGGCAGTGCCATTTATGGGAATGATTGTCTATTTTAAATACAGGGAATTTTCGTGGAAGTCCTTTTTTATGTTAATGGGAATTGTCGCTTCTATATTTTTTACCATTTATCTCGCAATTATAAAAGGATTACCCAAATTGGCATTGAACATAGGTATTAATGGCCTTGTGATTGTCATTTTACTTGTTGTAGCAGGTACCGTTTTTGTTATATTGCGAAAATACAGGTTACCCACGATTATTTTGTCTTCTCTCGTGCTTATTTTAGTTGGTTATTCAACATATATGATACTCTTTATCCGGTCCAATCAGGATCCGGCTATTGATGAAAACGACCCTGAAACAGTCCGGGGCGCCATTCGATATCTTGAACGCGAGCAATATGGATCTGTGGGAGTTTTCCCAAGGCGGTACAACAAAATCCCTGCTAAACACGAGGTGGCGGGACTTCCAAAGAAGGGGAGAGAATATTCCACCAGGCAATCGTTTCAATATGCTACCTACTCCATGGATAAACAGCTTAAATTTTTCTGGAATTATCAGGTTCGAAAAATGTATATGAGGTACTTCCTGTGGCAATTTGCAGGAAGAGGACCCGCGGATGAAAGCAGGGTTACGCGCATGGGAGCGTCACTTAAAAGAAATGAAGACGGTGTGGACTGGTTTCAATTTGGATTGCCGCTTCCGCTGCTACTGGGTTTGTTTGGCGCTTTTCATCATTTCAGGCGGGACTGGCCTCATGGCTTTTCGGTTTTTGCCCTGTTTTTTCTCACAGGACTGGCAATTTTAATCTACCTAAATCAGGATAATCCACAACCACGGGAAAGGGATTATTCCTATGTTGGCAGCTTTTTTGCATTTTCCATCTGGATTGGTATCGGCGCTGCTTATATTCTTGAGAAAGTTACAGATTTTTTCAGGGAACGCGATTTCGGAAATCAGGCAGCCACAATTACCGCTTTCATTATGTTGATTATCATGCCCGTAGTTTTATTATCAACCAATTACCGTGAACACGACAGGTCGGGAAATTTTGTTGCCTGGGATTATTCCTACAATATGCTTCAAACATGCGAACCCAATGGCATCATTTTCACAAATGGGGACAATGATACATTTCCACTCTGGTATCTGCAGGAAGTGGAAGGAATCCGGAAAGATGTGGCTGTTGCAAATTTGAGTCTATTGAATACGCCGTGGTATATCAAACAACTGAAAAATATGAGACCGGAAGGTGAGCGGTTTATCGGTTTTACAGATGATCAGATTGCTGGCAAAAAACCGATTGGAGTGAATCCCGCCACTAGACAACCACTCAAACTAGAAGTAAGTGCATGGAAGAAACAAAAGGTGAAGGTTCCTGTTTCCGGTGATGACCTGAATTCTGATAATGAAATTGGGTGGAGCATGAAGCCGACGTTCGGTAATCAGGCAATCCGCGTTCAGGATTTAATGGTGTACCACATTATAAAGGAAAGCGATTGGAAAATCCCTGTCTATTTTGCAGTAACTGTTTCACCCTCTAACAGGATTGGAGTGGATAAATATCTTCAAATGGAAGGATTGGCTTTCAAGTTGGTTCCCCATGAAGCACCCCTTGTTGACTATGATAAACTGGATGAAAACCTGAATAACCAGTATCAGTTTAGAAATCTTGATAACCCGGATGTGTATTACAATCCCAATATTATTAAACTGCTTCAAAACTACAGGTCTGCGTACCTGCAGCTTGCGCAGGAGAATTTTGAAAAATACCTGAAATTGAATCAGAGAAAAAATAAAGATGAGGCGGAATTAGACATTCTGAAAAATAAAGTCATCGAAAACCTGAGAATGATGAATACAAACATTCCCTACGACATTATAGAATTCACCGCAGATGAAATGTATATCCATGTTGGGCAGATTTATCATGAGATTGGCGCCGTTGAACAAAGTCTCTCCATGTATGAAGCATATTATGATAAGAAACCGAACGATCCCACCGCTATAGGTTTACTGCTGGACAGGTACAGGGAATTTGAACGATGGGATGATGCTGTGAAAAAATTGGATGAGTGGATTCAGAATAATCCATCAGATGGAGGCGCAGCCCGGCTTCGTGAAGAATTTGATTCATTAAGGAGTGCCCCTGCAAAATCGTGACAGCGGCGGCCAACCGCTGGTTTCCATTATTATTCCCCACTGGAATGGTATTAAGGTGCTTGAGGAGTGTCTTAATTCACTTAAAAAAACCACTTACCCTAATCTGGAAATCATTGTCGTTGATAACGCTTCCACTGATGGGAGTCCCGAGTGGGTGGAGAAAAATTACCCGGACATAAAGCTCGTAAGGAACAGCGAAAATAAGGGATATGCCGGTGGATGCAACCGCGGCGCTGAAAATGCTTCAGGAGATTTCCTCTTATTTTTGAACAATGATACGGTTCATGAAAAGGACTGGATCGAACCGCTTGTTGAGACAATGACATCTGATGAACAAACCGGAGCGGTTCAGCCGAAAATCCTCAATTATTTTCATAGGAATACCTTCGATTATGCCGGTGGCGCTGGAGGAGAAATGGATATTCTCGTATTTCCATTCGCAAGGGGGAGAATTTTTCTGACCATGGAAAAAGATGAAGGTCAGTATGATGATACTGTAAAAATATTCTGGGCTTCCGGGACTGCGTTTATGGTGAAAAAAGATTTGTTTATTAATGCCGGAAAATTTGATGAAATGTTTTTCGCTCATCAGGAGGAAATTGATCTGCAGTGGAGATTACAGTTGATGGGTTACAGAATTGAAGCCATTCCCGCTTCTGTGGTGTACCACAAAAATGCTGTTACGCTGCCCATGCATTCCTTCCGGAAAAATTATTTAAACCACCGGAACTCCCTTTTCATGCTTCTGACGAATTACAGCTTACCAATGGCAGTTTATCTTTTCCCGCTACGGTTTGCATTGGAACTGGTGGCAGTTGTCTATGCGTCAGTTCTACTGGATTTTAAACATTTAGGAGCTATATTCAAATCATTATTCTGGATTCTTGTCCATCCGGTTGCAATTGTCAGAAAAAGAAAAGCTGTGAAACGACTGCGAAAAATTAGGGATAGGGAAATGGTGAATAATTTCTACAAGGGTAGTGTGGTAATGGACTACTATATCAGAAAAAAGAAAATTTATTCTGATTTGGGAATTCCGAGGTAGGTGTCCCGATTGTCGGGATCAATATCCGCCATAGTTTTCAATAGTTTATTCTTATAGGTGAAATAGGGGGGAAGGGCAGCCAAATCCCTTGCATGGGCATTTAAAAAAATCATGGTGTAGTGTTCATTGGGATATTGGTCAAATACTGCTGAAAAGTAACCGGTCATCAAATCAAATTCCTCCTTTGCAGCGGGTAAGTCCCTGTCTTCAAGAGCGCCAAATCCGCCGTAAAAATGGTATTTTGCTATTCGGGAATTTTTATTCCCGCTGATCTTATCCACGTCTCTCAATCTGTTCTTCCAGCCACGGCTGTATTCGGAGCCGATTCCTCTAATGGCAATTTCACGTACACGCTCGTAAAACCGGGTACCTCCCAGGATTCCATACGTATCTGCTTCCCCCGCGATTATTAGTAATCCGTAAAATTCCAGCAGACTTCCCAGCGGATCAAATATTCCCATGGAAGCGGTGATTGCATGTCCCTGCGTGTACCGGAACTGAACTGCCCTTGCAAAGTACCGCTGATCCAGTTTATTGGTGAAAAGACATTGACAGGAATAAATCCTGTCCCCTGCTTTTTCAGAAACCGCCTCGAATATGAGTTGAATTTCAAGAGGAATTTCAAGATCGCTGTATTCTTCGTCCCAAGTGTGGTTCAGGAAAAATGATTTAATCTGCTGCTGGATTGTGGACGTATTCTGTCTGTCAACCTGTTTCAACCGGTCGGTGAGGACATTTACATTGACAGGCCCGAATTGAGATAGTGAAAATTGAAAAAATATTAATATGATCAGATAATTACGCATGATTTGATTTAGATATTAAAAAATATAAAGAGTCTAAAGGAATAAAGAAATAAGAATTCAACGGAAATTCAATTTCACACATTGTAAATTTCCCGCTATGGCAAACATACAATCATTAATCAATGAGGAGAAGAAATTCTCCAACGTATTGGCCATTGCCGGCTCGCTGGGCAGCAAGTCCAAATTGGATGTGTATGCTGTTGGCGGGTATGTGCGGGACCTAATCATGGGCAGGGAAGTCCAGGATTTGGATATTATGGTGGTAGGGGACGGGATTCAATTCGCAAAAAAACTGGCGAAGGAATTAAAAATAAAAACTGTCATCCCTTTTGAAAAATTCGGTACTGCCGCAATTCCTTATTTAGATGGTCAAATCGAGGTCGCTTCCGCCAGAACAGAGACGTATGAAGAACATTCCAGAAAACCGGTTGTGAAAATGACCAACTTGGAGGAAGACTTGTCCCGGAGGGACTTCACTATCAATGCCATGGCTGTTTCTCTTAACGATGATGAAATAGGCAATCTTGTGGACCCTTACCACGGTATTCAGGATATGAAAGAAGGAATTATCAAAACACCACTTGATCCTGCCCAGACGTTCAGTGACGATCCGTTACGAATGCTGCGTGCTGTCAGATTTGCCGCAACACTGAAATTTCAACTGGACAATCCTGTGAAATACAGTATTAAAAAAATGGCATCCCGATTGGAAATTATTTCAGCCGAAAGAATTACAGCAGAATTCTTTAAAATCCTCAGCGCTGAAAAACCATCTATCGGATTGGAGCTACTGCATCAAGTGGGACTTATGGATTGGGTATTTCCTGAACTGACAAAAATGATTAATCTGAAACAGAACTCAAAATGGCATCATAAGGATATTTTTTATCACACCCTACAGGTCGTGGATAATGTGGCAGAAGTTTCAGATAAGCCGGACTTGCGGTTTGCGGGACTTGTCCACGATATTGCCAAACCGCAGACGAGGCGTCTCGATAAGGAGAAGGGATGGACTTTCCACGGACATGAATTTGTAGGACCCAAAATGATTGAGAGTGTGGCGCAAAGGATGAAACTGTCTAAAAAGACAAAAGAGTATTTGCAAAAATTGACAAAGCTCCATCTTCGTCCCATTTCTCTTGCGAAGGAAGGCGTTACTGACAGCGCCGTCCGGCGGGTTATGGTGGAAGCAGGAGAAGAGGTTGACGATTTAATGATCCTCTGCCGTGCGGATATCACATCTAAAAATCCTGATCTGGTGAAAAAATACATGGGGAATTTTGAGAGGGTGGAAGAATTCATGCAGAACGTTCAGGAAAAAGATACATTTCGGGCGTTCCAGTCCCCGGTGAGAGGAGATCAGATAATGAAAGAGATGAAACTTAAACCGGGACCGGAAGTGGGAAAAATTAAAAAACAAATTGAAGAAGCCATTTTAGATGGTGAAATAGAAAATAATTTTGAAGCGGCGTATGATTATTTTCTAAAGATTAAATCAAAGTATT
Source organism: uncultured bacterium (assembly GCA_964468655.1). Taxonomy (GTDB): domain Bacteria; phylum Fidelibacterota; class Marinisomatia; order Marinisomatales; family CAYXUG01; genus CAYXUG01. Next base: position 21,645 of record CAYXUG010000006.1, read on the forward strand.
AAATTCGTGACGGTTAAACTACTTGAATCCAGCCTATAAAATAAAAGGTCTTTTCCTTGATTTACCCTAATCAATCGGGTAAATTCTTACTGGCATGATAATTGCTAAAGACTCATGAATAAAAAAACAAAAGTAAACAGGGATGAGGTGATCAAGATAGCTGTGCTGGCAAAATTATCCCTTTCTGAGGATGAGATTGAAAAACACACCCATCAGATGAATCAAATTCTCGACTACATGGACCAGATTAATGAACTTGATCTGGAAGGTGTAGAGCCATTGAGCCACGTTCTCGATCAGGTTAATGTAACCCGGGAGGATAAACCGACCCTGTCTCTCAGTAGGGAAGACGCCTTGAAAAATGCGCCAAAAGCAGACGGTGAACATTTTATTGTGCCGACAGTAGTAAAAAAGTCATAATGGATTCAACAGTAAAGAAAAAGGTTTTGGGGGTTATTCCTGCACGGCTGGATTCTACCCGTTTACCTCGAAAGGTATTGAAAGAAATTAACGGACTTCCCATGGTTGCGAATGTTTACTTTCAGGCGGAAAAAGCAAATAATCTCGATTCCTGTGTGGTGGCAACTGACAGTACTGAAGTTTTTGAAGTGATGGAAAATCTTAACATCCCTGCTGTTATGACATCTTCCGATGCTCAATCAGGCACAGATCGCATGGTGGAAGTGGCGGAAAATTCGGACGCTGATATTTTTGTCAATATTCAAGGGGACGAACCGCTTATTGAACCTTCGGTCATTGATGAAACAGTAAAACCATTTTTAATGAATACCGAGCTAAAGATAGGGACATGTGCATCGGAAAATTTATCTGAAAAAGACTTTTCAGATAAGAATGTGGTAAAAGTAACAGTGAATGAAAATGGATTTGCAGAATCATTTATTCGAGTTCCACCTCTGAATGGCACCATGCAAAAAATGATGAAACACATTGGATTGTATGTGTTTACGAGGGAAGCGCTATTGAAATTCACAGGATTGGAAAGATCGATAAATGAAATTGAAAATAGTCTGGAACAATTGCGTGCATTGGATAATAATATCCCTGTTTACGTTGTAAAAGTTGACTATGATGGATTTGCGATAGATACACCGGAAGATTTAGAAAAAGCGAGGAGTATATTTAAAATTGCCGAAACAAACTAAATACATATTTGTTCTCGGAGGTGTAATGTCCGGATTGGGTAAGGGAATTGCTTCCGCATCCATCGGTTATTTATTGAAGAGCCGCGGATTGTCGGTTACTATTATGAAACTTGATCCATACCTGAATGTGGACCCGGGGACGATGAATCCTTACCAGCACGGGGAAGTATTTGTCCTTGATGACGGCTCGGAAACCGATCTTGATCTGGGACACTACGAGCGATTTATCGACATTGATATGAGCAAGAACAACAACACCACGTCTGGTCAGATTTATCAGAGTGTGCTGGAAAAAGAAAGAAAAGGTGACTATCTCGGCCAGACCATTCAGGTGATTCCACATATCACAAATGAAATAAAAAACAGGATTAAATCCATCAATAAACCTAAACGGTTTGATGTTGTTATTTGTGAAGTTGGCGGTACGGTGGGTGATATTGAAAGCCAGCCGTTTCTGGAAACCATCCGGCAGATGCAAGTGGAGGAAGGCAGGGAAAACTGCTGTGTTGTTCACGTAACGCTTGTTCCTTATGTGAAAGCCAGCGAAGAATTGAAGACCAAGCCCACACAGCACAGCGTCATGAAACTCCGGGAAATTGGTGTGAATCCGGATATTCTTCTCTGTCGTACGTCACACCCGCTTCCTGAATCTACGAAAAGAAAAATTGCACTCTTCTGCAATGTAAATCAAGAGCATGTCATTGAGGCGCGGGATGTTGAAAGCATCTATGAAGTCCCCCTTGTTTTTAATGACCAGAATGTGGGTAAAATTATTCTGGATCAGTTTGAATTGGATGGAAAACTACCGGACGTATCATTCCTGAAAATATTCATTGGTAAATACAAGAAGCCGGCAAACAAAGTGACCATTGCCTTGTGCGGTAAATACACGGAACTGCCTGATGCTTATAAAAGTGTTTTGGAAGCGTTTATTCATGCAGGCGTGGAAAATGATACCCGGATTAATGTAAAATGGATAAACACCGAACAAATCAAAAATGATGAAGATTCAGAACTGATGCTGGGGGAAATTGACGGAATTCTCGTTCTACCGGGTTTTGGTGACAGGGGTACAGAAGGAAAGGTGCTCTGCAGCAAATATGCCAGGGTAAACAGGATACCCTATTTGGGAATATGTCTCGGTCTTCAGACAGCGGTCATCGATTTCGCCAGAAATGTCTGCACCCTGGAAAGCGCCAACAGCACCGAATTTAAAAAAAGGTCAAAAGATCCCGTTATCGATTTGATGGCTTCGCAAAAGAAAGTCAAAAACAAAGGAGGTACCATGCGGCTTGGCGCCTACAATTGTAAAATTAAAACAGGCACCAAAGCATTCTCCGCCTATCGAAAAACACAGATTTCAGAACGTCACCGCCATCGCTACGAGGTGAACAACAGTTACAAGAAAATTTTTGAAAAGAACGGTTTGGTATTCAGCGGTATGAATCCTGAATTTGATCTTGTTGAAATAATGGAGATTCCGGACCATCCGTGGTTTGTGGGCTGCCAGTTTCATCCTGAGTTGAAAAGCAGAGTGGATAAAGCGCATCCACTTTTCAGAGAATTTGTAAAAGCATCCGTAAAGCACAGGAATTCACATTGACAGTCACCGTAGGAAATGTAGAATTTGGGAATGAATCACTACCCGTGATTGCAGGTCCGTGTGTTATTGAAAGCAGAGACCACTGTCTTTCAATGGCTGAAAAGCTGAAGTCTGTTTTTTCAAAAGTGGGAATTCCTTTTATTTTTAAATCGTCTTTTGACAAAGCGAACAGGACGTCCATCCATTCATTCAGGGGACTAAAAATAGATGAAGGGTTAAAAATTCTGGATGAAGTTAAAAAACAATTCGGCATACCAGTACTGACAGATATTCATCTGCCGGAACAAGCCCTTCCCGTTTCAGAGGTTACAGATATTATTCAGATTCCCGCTTTTCTCTGCAGACAGACAGACCTTCTCGTAGCAGCAGGAGAAACGGGCGCCTGTGTAAACATCAAAAAAGGGCAGTTTGTGGCGCCGACGGACATGAAAAATATTATTGAAAAAATTCAATCGACAGGCAACAGGAAAATCCTGGTAACAGAACGAGGCGCTAATTTCGGTTACAACAATCTGGTTGCGGATATGCGCTCAATCCCCATTATGCAGGAGTTTGGATTCCCCGTCATTTTTGATGCGACCCATTCAGTTCAGAGGCCGAGCGGACTGGGAAATGCCAGCGGAGGCGACAGGGAAATGATTCCGGTCCTTGCGAGAGCGGCAGTGGCTGCCGGATGTGACGGTGTTTTTATGGAAATCCACGATAATGTGGAAAATGCGAGAAGTGATGCTGCTTCCCAGTGGCCGCTTCAGGAAGCGGAAACGCTGATTAAACAGCTTATTAATATCAAATTGGCTTTGAACGGAGTATAAAAAAATGAATTCATTAAACAAAACTGCGAAAAAAGTCAAAATTATTATTTCCGATGTGGATGGTGTTTTAACAGATGGCTCTATTTATATCGGGGAAAATTCCACTGAATTCAAAAAATTCAATGTGATGGACGGCGCCGGTGTTGCCTTTGCCCGGGAAGCGGAAATTAAAATTGCGCTTCTTTCCGGCAGGTTTTCCCATGCTACTCAGTCAAGAGCTGAAGAATTGGGACTTGGTGAGGATTGTTATCAGGGAGGATTAAATAAACTTGAGACTTATGAAGAAATTCTGAAAAAATGGGATTACACTGATGAGCACGTGGCATATATTGGCGATGATTTGATTGATCTGGTTGTAATGGAAAGAGTGGGACTTCCCATTGCTGTCGCCAATGCTCATCCACTCATTACAAAGATTGCCAAAATTCAGACCAAGGCATGTGGTGGTGAAGGCGCCTTCCGGGAAGCAATTGAGGAAATTTTATTACTCCGGGGTGAATATAATACGGTGCTTGATAGTCTTTACAATAGAATTATTAATGGCGACGGCAAAATAAAATCTCAGTGATAAGAAATGGCTAAAAGCAATATCGACATTGGGAGGGAAGTGATAAAAATAGAAGCGGATGCTGTGGCTTCTTTGATGGACAGAATCGGAGAGGATTTTGATGAAGCAGTGGAATTGGTTTTTAATTGTAAGGGAAGGGTAATTGTCACCGGTATGGGCAAATCAGGACTGATTTCACAAAAGGTAGCTTCAACCTTAGCCAGCACCGGTACACCGGCTCAATTTCTACACCCAGGGGAAGCAGGTCATGGAGACATCGGCATTGTGACAGGGAAGGATATTATTCTGGCAGTTTCAAACAGCGGTGAAACACCTGAAATTGTTCAAATTATCCCAGCCATTTCACGGTTGGGAATTCCCATGATTGCGATCGTGGGACGAAATAATTCAACCATCTCAAAAAAAGCAGATGTAATCCTTGATATCAGAGTGGAAAAGGAGGCATGCACACTTGATCTTGCACCCACAGCAAGCACAACGGCTACTCTCGCCATGGGTGATGCATTGGCGGTAGCGCTTCTCGAAAAACGGGGATTCAGGAAAAACGATTTTGCCCTTCTTCATCCCGGAGGGAATCTGGGGAAGCAGCTCCTTTTGACCGTTCGGGAAATCATGCATTCCGGTGATGATATTCCCATTGTGGATGTTGATACCGATATGAAAACGACCTTGCTGACCATCAGCAATAAACGTCTCGGCATGGTGGTTGTGCTGAATAAAAACAGAAAACTGGCAGGTATAATAACAGATGGTGATATCAGAAGGTCACTGGCAAAGGATTCAAATTTATTTGAAAAGAGAGCAGCTTTTTTAATGTCCGACAATCCGAAATGGGTCTCACCGGACACCCTCGCTATCAATGCTCTGGAATTGATGGAACAGCATTCTATCACAAGCTTAATCGTTTATAACAAAGGGGATAACGGCGGAATTCCTGATGGTATTGTCCATATTCATGATTTATTAAAATCAGGTATTATGTGAGGTATTGGCTATTATTCATTTTTGTTTTTTTTAGTTGTTCCGGTGATAATGAAAATGGAAATGAAATTTCAAGAGAAGGAATACCCGATCAAAAAAGCTGGAATTCAACCATCATTTTGACAAGAGACGGTCGAAAAAGAGCGGTCGTAAAATCTAATTTTCTTGAAAAATACAATGACCGGAGTGAAATCATTTTAACCGAAAATGTTGATGGAGATTTTTATTCCACTGAAGAAAATCACATGAGCAACCTGAAATCTGACAAAGCATTTGTTTATGAACAAAATGATAATATGCTGGCAATTGGGAGTGTGGTTGTCAGGTCCGACAGCGGTGTGACACTTTATACGGATACCCTTTTATGGAATAACAAAGCAGAGCACATCACCACCGATGATACTGTTATGCTCACCACCGAATCAAAAGATACTCTGTATGGTATCGGGTTCGAATCCAACGTGGATTTAACGCACTGGAAAATCTTTCAACCATGGGGAGTCACCAGTAGAACTGACGAGGTGGATGATGGCGAATAACGGATTATTGAGAACCGAAGGGCTAAAGAAAAAGTACGGCAAACGGACGGTTGTACGGGGAGTCAGTATTGAAGTTAAAAAGGGTGAAATTGTTGGATTATTGGGACCCAACGGCGCCGGTAAGACAACCACCTTTTACATGATGACGGGAATGATTCGACCCACCAGCGGGGATGTCTATTTAGATGATGAAAAAATTACATCTCTCCCTATGTACCGGCGGGCGAGAAAGGGGATTGGCTACCTTGCCCAGGAACCTTCCATTTTTACCAAACTGTCGGTAGAAGATAATTTAAAACTGGTTTTGGAAATGACGACGCTGCCAAAAGATGAACAAAAAAGTAAAATTGAACAGGTGCTTAGAGATTTGTCTATTGAACACATTCGGGAGAATAAGGGATACAATCTGTCAGGCGGTGAGCGGAGGAGGACAGAAATCAGCCGGGCGCTTGTGATGGACCCCGATTTTATTTTATTGGATGAGCCATTTGCGGGGATTGACCCCATTGCTGTTGAAGATATACAAAATATAATTACCTCGCTAAAAGAGAGAAATATTGGTGTTCTCATTACAGATCACAATGTCCGGGAAACACTTGCTATTACGGACAGGGCATATCTCATTTATGACGGTAATATTCTGAAATCCGGTGACGCTCAATTTCTGGTGAATGATGAAGAAGCGCGCCGCCTTTATCTCGGAGAAAAATTTAAACTGCATTAAATGCCTGAACTCAAACAAATCCTGAAACAGCAGCAAAAACTGTCTCCGCAGCAGATCCTTCAGACGGTGCTTCTGCAGTTGACTTCGGTTGATCTGGAAAAAAGGATTCTGGATGAACTGGAAGAAAACCCTGCTTTGGATATGAGTGAACCGACTCAAGATACAGATGAAGAAAATGAAAATGAAATGAATGATGAAAATTCCTGGGAGGATTTTGTTAACAGCCCGGAAGATTACAATTTTAAAACACCGGTGGACAGGAGCGCAAAAAGGAAGGAAATGCCTTTGGCTGAAACCACAGATTACATAGATCATTTGCTAAGTCAAATTAGAATGATGGACTTGTCTGACGTGGAACTGAAAATTTCGGAAGAAATCATCTGGAACCTTGATGATAAGGGATATTTGGCTGTTGAACTTATTCTCATTGCTGACAGAATGGATGCCACGGAAGAAGAAGTGGAAAAAATATTAAAAATCGTACAACGGTTGGACCCGCCCGGATACGGCGCCAGAAATTTGCAGGAATGTCTGGAAGTGCAGTTGGAAGTCCACAATGAAGATGATCTTGCTGTTTCAGTCGTCAGAGATCATTTCAACAATTTTGCCAACCGCAGATTTGAAGAAATAACAAATGCCCTCAAATGCACTCAGGTTGAACTGAATGAGGTGTATGAAATTGTCGGTCAGTTGAATCCCAAACCGGGAGAAGGAGCGCCTACCACCGATGCTGATTCCATCATTCCAGACATTATTCTAGAGCAAATGGACGATGAATGGATGATTACCATTAACGATTACCGCATTCCTGATCTTCAGGTATCCACCACTTATTTGAACATGCTGGTATCGAAGGATGCCAAAAATACCGAAAGCAGGAAATTTGCAAAAAGAAAGGTGGAATCTGCCCAGTGGTTCATTCAAGCCATCCAGCAGCGGCAGATGACCATGACAAAAGTGATGAAAACCATTATTGATCTTCAGCCGGATTTTTTCGTAGGGGAACTCGAGAAACTCCACCCTATGATATTGAAGGATGTGGCTGAGAGAATTAATATGGATGTTTCCACCGTGAGCCGCGTAACACGCGGGAAATATGTGCAGACACCTTTCGGTATGTTTGAATTAAAATCATTCTTTTCCGAAGGAATGATGACAGAAGAAGGTAAGGAAGTTTCCAACAAAATAGTAAAAGAAGCGTTGAAAAAAATCATTGAGGAGGAAGATAAACATAAACCCTATTCGGATGATAAATTAGCCCAGCTTATGAAAGAAGATGGCTATCCCCTCGCCCGGAGAACAGCAACAAAATACAGGGAACAGATGAAAATTCCCGTGGCGAGGTTGAGGCGGGAGATTTAGAAATGAAATTTAGAAAAATCTTTATACTTATTATTCCATTAATATGTTTAGCCCAATGGAGCACCGACCCATCTGAAAATCTTCTAGTTAATTCATGGGGCACAAGAACTGAGGCATGTACGGATGGTGATGGGGGTATATATGTTGTTTGGCAAAATCATAGCCAATGGCTTCATGTTTATGTAAGACGGGTAGACAAGTTTGGTTATTTACAATGGAATGATTATGTGGATATGGGTGGTGAAGGAAATTACCAGGATTGGCCTAAAATAACACAAACTGGTGTAGGAAATGCAATTGTTGCCTTTGATGATAAATACTGGGAACCAGATAGTATAAGTACATACCGCCCGGTAGTAAGGGTGCAATTGATTGATCAAGATGGAAATTTACCGTGGGGAGTAAATGGAGTTAGAGTTAAGCCGGCAGAATCATTTCAATATCTGGAAGGTGTTACAACGGATGGACAGGGTGGAGCGTTTATTTTATTTATTGATAAAGAATATTATGGTGATCCAGGGAGTCTCATAATCCAAAGGATTTCATTTCAAGGTGAAAGGATGTGGGGAGACGACGGTATTATAATTTTAGGACCTGACACAGTAATAGATGGTAGATTACATGGAAACAAGAATAGAATGATAAGTGACGGCCAAGGAGGTGCAATGTTATACCATGGTGACCCCGAAGGTGAAACGTGGTACGATTGGATAGTGCATAGAATTGATGAGAACGGGAACACGGTTTGGGAAACTCACTGTGATATACGGAGTATTAATTTATGGATTCCTGACGGAAATGGTGGGTGTGCGCTTGCGGGATACTACGATGTTTTGGGTAATTGGACTAAACAAATTGTGTTGAATCGAATCGATAGTGATGGTAACTATATTTGGCCACGGGACAGTATTATTGTAGCCGATAGTTTAACATGGCATACGGCAAGAACTGATATTACTTTCAGAAGTGACTCTTCTCTAATTGTTTTCTGGACAAAGATTGTTGATACAATAAGTGATGCGGACATTTTTACACAAATTATCAAGCACGATAGTCAATTTTTATTTCAAGAGGGGGGAATATCATTAATTAATACACCCGGGTTTAGGTATTCGGAGAGGGTTATGTCAAGTAAATATAACAACGCGATTTACCTCTGGAGAAACCTGGATGAACCGTCTCAACATTATTATGGTAGAAAGTTAAATACTATGGGTACTCCCACGTGGTCAAATGATGTATTAATAACAAATCAAAATTTAATAGAACGTGATGTAATCTCTGATGGAATGGGAGGAGGTATTTATTTATTTGAAGGTACTGGATCTCCCTATGGTGTCTTTGCACAACAGATAAGTTGCAACGGAATTTTAGGTGAGGTCGCGACTTGTATTCCTATTGAAGGTGATGTTAATTTAGACGGTTTGGTTGATATTCAAGACGTTATCATGTGTATTGATTTAATTCTGAGCATTTTGGAACCGACCGAAGAACAACTTATGGCAACCGATTTAGACAATGATAATCTTATTAACATTTTTGATATTTTGTTATTGGTAGAAATTATTTTAGAAAATTAACAATAAATTTGATGGATGTGATTTGATGAAAATGAAAAGATTGACTTATTTTATATTTAGTTTGTCTTTGATGATAGCAGGACCATTTGATAGCGGTTTTATTCAATGGACGCAACCAAATGGTTTTACTTTTACTGCAAGATTGTGGGGTGATGAATTTTCTTGGCGATTTTTAACGGATCAGGGTTATCAGATAATTAAAGATCAAGATGGATATTACTACTACGCTCAATTGGATGAAAAGGGAGAGTTTACACCAACAGATAAGAAAGTAAGTATTAATCCACCACCGATGGTATCTTATCAACTAATAAGATCACCTTCTCGTCTTGCTGAAATTGATTCATCGAGATATTTATTTAATCAACAATTGAAGCAAAACCACCAATGGTTTATGAATAAAATGGCGTTAAGGGATACAACTTTAAAAATTGGTACCATATTAGTTGATTTTACGCCTTCGGTAAGAAATCCAATTTGTTTTGAAAATGCAGGTATCCCCCCACTTCATAATACTCCTTATGAAAAAACAGATTTTGACAACTTACTGTTTTCCACGGAGTATTGGTATGACGATGGATTTAATGACATTAGTCCTGATGGTGAAAGATTATTTGGCAGTTTCAGGGATTATCCAAACCCGTTCAATCCAACCACCACAATCCGTTATGATTTACCTACCAATTCAAAAGTTCGATTAATCATTTACGATATTTTAGGGAGAAAAGTAACAGAATTGGTAACTGGAAGAGTGGTTGCCGGGAGTCATTCAGTGGTTTGGGATGGCAAGGATAATTTCGGTAATCCTGTCAGCAGTGGTGTTTATATTTACCGTATATCAATAGTCAATTTTAACAGCACGCAAAAAATGGTGTTATTAAGATAACAATTCAAAATAAAAAGGAGTAACCAATGGCACGAAAAATCGTATTAGGTGATCAGGAAATTAGCATACCAAATTTAAACATCGGCGGAGTTACGCTGGTGCTCATTCTCATCGGCGTATGGCTCGTCATGAGCGGGTTCTATATTGTCGGTCCCGATGAGGAGGGAGTCGTCCGCCGGTTTGGCGAATGGGTCCGCACGGAGGAGAGCGGGCTCCATTTTAAATTCCCCTACCCCATAGAAAAAGTGGATCTCCCAAAAGTGACGCAGGTGAAGGAGGTCACGGTAGGTAAAATCCTGAGGGAGGCAAAAATGCTCACAGGGGATGAGAACATCCTGCTTGTTGAGGTGAGCGTTCAGTACAAAATCAAGGATGCGGCATCATATCTTTTTAATGTACATGATGTGGATGAAACGTTAAAGGATGCCACCGAATCTGCCCTCCGGCAGGTTATCGGCAGTCATCCCATTGATGATCCACTCACAGAGAAAAAAGCTGAAATCATGGATGAAATCCGTGAACTGCTTCAGACAATGCTGGACAACTACAATTCCGGTGTGGACATCCGCCAGGTTCAGCTCAGGGATGTGAATCCGCCGAGAGAGGTTGACCACGCATTCAAAGATGTGCAGAGCGCTAAGGAAGATAAGGAAAAGGCAATCAATCAGGCGCTGGGATACCAGAATGAAGTCATTCCAATGGCGCGGGGCGGAGCGGAAAAAATGATCCGTGAAGCAGAAGCGTACAGAGAACAGCGAATTAAAATGGCAGAAGGGGATGCCGATAAATTCTTATCTGTGTTAAAAGAATACCGGAAAGCAAAGGATATTACCGAAAAGCGGATGTATCTGGAAACAATGGAATCCATCCTTCCGGGAATTGAAAAATATATCATTGATGAAGAAACCGGAAGTCTCTTGAATATTCTGCCTCTGGACAAACTTGACAGAGGAACGAAAGGCGGTGCAAAATGAAAAGGACTATTTTATTAATTATTGGCGTACTTGTTGTTATTTCACTTTATCTCGGAGTTTATACGGTAGATGAAAAAGTACAGGCGATTTTACTGGAGTTCGGAAAACCGGTAGGGCAGGTTGTGAAGTCTGCAGGACTCCAATTCAAACTGCCATGGCGTAACGTCGTTAAGTTTGAAAAGCGGATTCTTGAATATGATGTGGAGCCGCAGTCCATAATTTCGCAGGATAAAAAGAAGCTTGAGGTGGATAACTACGCCCGTTGGAGAATTGCCAATCCGCTTCAGTTTTACCGCTCGGTGCGGACCATTAACGGCGCATTGAGCCGAATTGACCCCATTGTCTATTCCGAACTTCGAGTGGAACTTGGTAAACACGACCTGACAGAAATTGTGGATAAGCGCCGTGAGAAAATCATGGAAATCGTTACAATTCGAACACAGGAAAAACTGATAGAATACGGAATTGAAATCATAGACGTCCGGATTAAGCGGGCTGATTTGTCTCAGGAAAATGAAAAAGCCGTCTTCGACCGCATGCGGGCAGAGCGCGAAAGGAAAGCGAAGCAGTACCGTTCCGAAGGAGAAGAGGAAGCGGTAAAAATACGTGCGGAGACCGATAAGCAAAAAACCATTATTCTGGCGGATGCCTACAAAGAATCCCAGCAGTTGAAAGGTGAGGGGGACGCCAAGGCAGTTGAAATTTATGCCAAGGCGTATCAGTCCGATCCCAAGTTTTATGAATTCACCCGGACGCTGGAGGCGTATGAAAAAGTGATTGATGACAAAACAACATTGATACTGTCCACCGATTCTGAGCTGCTTGATTTGCTGAAAGGGAAGTAAATGAAAAAATTTCATTCTACCACAATTCTTGGTGTCCGCCACGGTAAAAAAGTTGCCCTGGGTGGTGACGGACAAGTAACCTTCGGCGATATGCAGATGAAGCAGAAAGCGGTGAAAGTCCGCCGGTTTGAGCATGAAAAAAACAAAGTGCTGGGCGGTTTTGCCGGCGCTGCGGCTGATGCGTTTACTCTGTTTGAAAAATTTGAAGATAAGCTCGATGAATATAACGGGCAGCTTCAACGGGCAGTGGTTGAACTGGCAAAAGAATGGCGCACGGATAAATACTTGAGGAATCTTGATGCTCTCCTTTGCCTCATGGACAAAAAGCACAGCTTTATCGTTTCCGGGGATGGGAATGTCGTGGAGCCGGATGGTCCTGTGGTTGGTATCGGTTCCGGTGCGGGATATGCCCAGGCGGCAGCCATGGCGCTTTTGAGCTGTAAAATGACCGATCCCAATAAGGTGGTTACTTCCGCTCTTGGCATTGCGGCTGACATTTGCATCTATACTAATCACCAGATTACAGTACTTGAACTGTAATTATTAAAAACCAATATTTTGGTTTACGAAAAAGGGTTGTCCCATGTCAACAATTATCCTGAATTTTGTGCTGTTGAAATAACAAAATAACTGATGGAAGAATTAACTCCCAAATGGAAGATTTAACCCCCAAACAGATTGTTACAGAACTCGACCGCTACATTATCGGTCAGAACCGGGCGAAGAAGGCGGTGGCTATTGCACTCCGCAACCGGTGGCGCCGGCAGAATGTATCCGGTGAAATGCGGGAAGAAATTATGCCAAACAATATTATTCTCATCGGTTCCACCGGTGTTGGTAAGACAGAAATCGCCCGCCGGCTGGCGAATCTCGCCAATGCGCCCTTCATTAAAGTGGAAGCATCCAAATTCACGGAAGTGGGTTACGTGGGCAGGGATGTTGAATCCATCATCCGCGATCTTGTTGATCTGTCTGTTTCCATGGTCCAGAAAGAAAAGGAAGCAGAAGTTATCCAGAAAGCTGAGGAGATGGCAAATGAGCGCATTTTAGATATACTTTTTCCTGTAGACAGGAAAAAAGATGGGAGAGAAATAGATACCGAACGTCTTGAACGGCTTCAGCGCACACGGGAGAAACTGAAGAAAAAACTGCTGAAAGGCGAATTTGAAAGCCGGCTTGTGGAAGTAGATGTCAGCAGTGAGACCATGCCTTTTATGCAGGTGTTTGGTCCCATTGGAATGGAGGAAATGGGAGTAAACCTTCAGGACCTGTTTGGAAGCGCCATTCCCAAAAAACAGAAGCGCCGGAAAACAACCGTTGAACATGCCAGGAAATTCCTGATTGGTGAAGAATCATCAAAACTCATTGATCACGATGAAATGGTAAAGGAATCCAGAGACAGGGTTGAGAATTCAGGGATTGTCTTTCTGGATGAGATAGATAAAATCGTAGGCGGTTCCAGCGGTACAGGGCCGGATGTTTCCCGGGAAGGGGTTCAGCGTGATATTCTTCCCATCGTGGAAGGGAGTAACGTGGTGACCAAGTACGGCGTTATAAAAACAGATCATGTACTGTTCATCGCCGCCGGCGCATTTCATAGCTCCAAGCCGGCTGATATGATTCCCGAACTCCAGGGGCGGTTTCCCATACGCGTTGAAATGGATAATCTGTCATCGGATGATTTTATCAAAATTTTAACCAATCCCGACAATGCCCTCATTAAGCAATATCAAGCACTTTTGGAAACAGAGGGAGTTACTCTAAAGTTTACGAAAGGCGCCATCAAGGAAATTGCAAGGACTGCATCAGAAGTAAACGATTCTACTGAAAACATTGGAGCACGACGGCTCCATACCATCATGACTACACTGCTGGAGGATATTTTGTTTGATGCCTCAACAGGAAGAAAAAAAGTGATTAATATTACCAGGGATAATGTCAATGAAAAACTGGATGAAATTGTGAAGGATCAGGATTTAAGCAGATATATTCTTTAAGAGGGAATAATTAAATGAAACGGGATTTTTTACACATTATAGATTTGTCGAAAGAAGAAATATTCGAAATATTTGATTTGTCAACACAGTTGAAAAAGGAGACGAATGAAGGCACTACCCATCATCATTTAAAGGGAAAGACACTAGCCATGATTTTTCAAAAACCGTCAGCCCGTACCCGTGTTTCATTCGAAACTGGGATGTACCAGCTTGGCGGTCATGCGTTGTATCTTTCTCCCAATGACATCGGAATGGGCAAGCGGGAAGCCGTCAAGGATATTGCTGAAGTACTGTCTCGGTACAATGATCTCATTATGGCAAGAGTGTTTGATCATGACCATGTAGTGAAACTTGCCAAACACGGTTCTGTCCCTGTCATTAACGGATTGTCGGATTACAACCACCCCTGTCAGGTTATGGCGGATATTTTTACCGTTCTCGAACACAGGAAAACACTGGACGATCTGAAAGTTGTCTATATTGGTGATGGAAATAATGTTACCCATTCATGGATGATTCTTACCCAGCGTATTCCTATGGAACTTGTCATCGTCTGCCCCGAGGGATTTGAGCCGGACCGGGAAACTGTAAATCAAACAAGGGATTTCGGAATCAGTACTGTCGAAATTTCTCATGATCCAATGACTTCGGTAAATGGTGCGGATGTGATTTATACCGATGTGTGGGCAAGTATGGGACATGAATCTAAAGCAGTGGAAAGAAAAAAGAAATTTGAACCGTTTCAAGTCAATGAACGACTCATGAAGGCAGCAGGCGAGCAGGCATTTTTTATGCACTGCCTTCCGGCACACCGCGGTGATGAAGTTACAGATGATGTCATAGATGGGTCGCAGTCCATTGTATTTGATGAGGCGGAAAACCGGCTTCATGTTCAAAAAGCAATAATGGTTTTTCTGATGAATTCTATTTAGTAATTCAAAAAATTGATCTCATTAAACAATTATCAAAAAATGACCAATCGTAGCCGGTTGGTCTTTTTTATTTTATTTTGGTTTATTTTTTCAACTATTAACGGGCAGGATCTAAAGCGAAAAAAGTTTGACAGTGAATTAAGGAATTTCAGCACTGATGTAAGAAATGCTGAGAGAGATTATAAAAGACTGGAAGATGAGATCAATTCTCTGTTTCCCGGGCACGCCAGAAAATCACCGTTCTATCAAAATTTAAGAGGGGATTACCTTAAATTTAGAAATACGATTAAAAAGATTGTTGGAACGAGTGATAAGGTCAAAGAAAATTCAGCAGACTATAAAAATTTATTCAGTACCGGAATTATGTCCTCTGTGGATGTAATGACAACCATTGATGTGAATTGGCAGGAAGGTGTAAAACTGACAAATTCTATAGAAGATGGAATTTCTCAATTGAAATCTAATTTACCGGAATTTTCCAATCTCCACTCATTGATGGAAGATCATGTTCGAAAATTGACTGGTGTAAAAGAGATGGAAGAAAAAATGGAATCTGAATTAAAAGATTTTAAAAAGGAAGTGAAAAAAGTTCAGGACGATTTTGAAGATTACTCTGAAGATTTTTCTGACCTGAATGAATCGGTGAAACAATTCAGGGTTTATTCAAATGTAGATACCATGCGGCTTGATTTAGATGAAAGTTTAATCTTCCTGTCTTCCCGGGTGGATTCCTTATCGCTGCTGAATCAGAATTTAGATTATCTGCTGGAAGGCAGAAGCAGGGAGGGAGATGAAAAACAAGTTTGGGAATTGTACGAAGCAATTCAATCCGGTGGGAATGTTTTAGGTCAAAACATATCCAAGTTGATAAATCAAATTAAAGAGGAAATTGAAAGATTTGATACGGCATTGGAACTGGTGAATGAGTTTGAAAAAATAATGACTGAATTAAATGAAAAAATTTCTGAATATGCAGATCAACAGTCCACGTTTGAGATTAAACAGGTTAAATATATTCGTGTCTATACTTCACTGACAGACACACTGCCGGGCTCTTATACCTTAACAGATTTTCCTTATAGCGATCTCGACCGCGGTTTTAATTCACTCGGAAATTGGGTTGATTCAGGCAGTGAATATTTAAAAATACTTGAGCGTATTCAGCAAAAATTCATTGAAACTGCCGGAAAAAGTAATACGGATTCTTTTTCAGAAAGTCAATTTAAGGTTTTTAGATCAATACAAAAGGAATTCAAGGAAAAGCATAAAGAAGCAGAAAAGATCCACAAAGAATTTGAAGATGTATCTGAAGAATATGAGGAAGTTGTCTATGAAAATTTTGCCAATACTGCTGAATATTGGGATTTAAAATATGAGGTAACTGAAGATAAAACAATTTTCGGTGATATCACAATCGAGGAAAATTATGGCTACCTTCATGATTTTTCAGAATATCCCAAGGAATTATACCACGGTGTTCTTATAGACGTTTTTCAACTGAAGCTTAAAAAGGAAAAAGATAAAAAGGATGATACCTGGAAATATTCGTTTATCTATAACGGAGAA
Source organism: uncultured bacterium (assembly GCA_964468655.1). GTDB lineage: Bacteria > Fidelibacterota > Marinisomatia > Marinisomatales > CAYXUG01 > CAYXUG01. The sequence goes on from CAYXUG010000006.1 coordinate 38,177, forward strand.
AATCCGTTTGCTGTTGAGGGTTTTCATATTTTATCGGAAGATTCTTTGTTGTTTAAAATAAATAAAAAAGACATTAAAAATATAAAAGAAAAAGAAAAAAAAGGGGTCGTTAATTTCGAATGGATCATTCCAATTCAACAGAATGACCTTGAAAAATTTGCAAATTCCATTAATCTTGTTTTAATGATTGAATTTATTATAGTTGAACATAAAATTACCTGGATTCAACATAACCAAAAAATATTTAAGGAATATTTAATCCCGAAAGTGCGGATTGATAATTGGAGGAAAATGAGTTACGAAGGTGAAAAAAGTGCTGTAAGTGAAAATTGACCAGAGGTTTTATTCATATTTAAGCCATTTGATTTCATGTGTTCTGTAAGCAACTTGAGTTTGCGTACCCCCTTTTTCAACAATGACTTTATAATCGGCAACTTTTCCGGGATCAATGGATGCTGTTGAAATAACACCGGTTGAAAATTTTACCGTTCTGCCGGATGCAAATGATGAACCGATTCCCATTGGAAGTGTTCTTGCATCCCACAGATAAAAGTAAACCTGAACAAAGTCTGCTCTCTGTTTTCCGATATTTTTTACTTTTCCAATAATTTCATCATATTTGTCATGTTCAACCAGTGTATATTCACCTTCAAAGACAACTTTTGGTTTTGGATAGATTTTTTCTTTGTAATCAGAAATAAAATCTTTTTCAATAACAAGTTTACCCACTGATGTCTGCATAATTATCCTGTCAGGATTTTCTGCAAGAATTTGTCCCACCACAATTGTACCGTTTTCCAATACTATGCGATGGCGTACTGATGGCAGTGTTAAAATATCCAGGACTTCCAAATCCAATTCAGGTAGTCCATTTTCAGCAATATCATAGAATCTCACCACATCTTTAAGTGAATCTATTTGCAGCCGGAATAATTCCATATTTGTCCCAACTTCAAAGAATTGTTTTTCTGCTTCGCCTCTTTGGGAGGTAATGCTGTCTACTATTTGTGAAGCAAGTCCGGACATATCCAACTTAAACCCGGCGTTTATTTCATTGATGATTGAAGTGAGAGAATCCGAGGTCGATAATAATTTTTTCTCCAGCGATTCAATGGCTTCTTTCTGTGCTTTGCTGGTTGTGTCAAATGCGGAATATAGTTTGTCAATCTCTTCTTTGCTTTGTGTGAGATCAGAAGTGAGTGCCCGCTCTCTTTCAAGAAAATTCTGAAATTCCGATTGAGTTTCCTGATAATTCGTAATTGTTTTTCTTAATACATTTATTTTTTTAGTCAGATCATTGATATCATCCAAAACCTGAAAAAAGAGATCAACAGAATCAATTTCGACAATGAATGTTGATCCGACTTTAAGACTGTCTAAAGGAAGGGGAAGGGATGCTTCAATAAATTCCAGCTCCGTTACCAGATTTCTGGCATTGGACTCAATGGCAGTCCGTTCGAGGGAATTGACATGAAAATCGGCAAGTCCTGCAAATATTGATTTGTTGTAAGTGTCATATTTTCCGGTAAAATTTTCCCTTCCCTTTTTCAGATTAACATCCATTACACCACCCTCTGGTACATAGGTAATAAAGCGATCCAGGGAAGTAAGAAGATTTTCGTATGTTTCAGTTTCTTTTTCTAAAATTTTATTTAATGTTTTTTCTTCATCACCTGTGATGGTGGTATCTCCACCAGCAACGAACACGGCATCAACCCTGTTTTCTGTGATCTGAATGAGGGTTGCGGTATAAGTTCTTGTTTCATCAATCGTTGGGAAAAAGTCAACCTTGGCGCCTTCCATATCTTTTTTATCACCACCAAGAATAGAGGGGAGACCTGGTGTAGGAATCGGTAGATTTACACCGCAATTCCAAATACTCAATAAAATTAACAGAGTCAGATAGACAGGTAAAGATTTAATTATTTTATTCATTAATAATTTTTTCTGTTTCTTTTTCTCCGAGTGCTTTTTGCTGTGCCAAAAGCGCTGCATCATTTAATTCATTTTTATACATTTCCGTTACACCTAATTTTTCAGCCAATTCTGTAACAGTAGAATAATAAATATAATTTTCAGGCACTTCCAATAGAACTATAATGGGTTCAAATAATGAAGGATCCTCAAAATTACCGAGATTGATCATTGCTTTGATTCTGAGATGTGGTGGAATATCATCGGTTGTGGCCATTTCCACCAGGGTTGAAATAATTGCCGGATCATCAAACTCACCTAAAGCATCCAATAGAGTATTCAATAAAGAATAATAGGATTCCTGTCCTTGGTTATATGTTTCGAGTAAAGTAAGAATTAATCTCTCTTCCTTAATATCGTGCATGGTTCTTAATGCAAATTCTCTGATCTGATTTTCAGTGGTGGGATTTGTAAGCATTTCAACAAACATATCCACCACTTCAGGTTTCCCCTTTTTCTGGGCCAAAATTTCTATCGCTTTATTTCTGATTTCAATATTTAATGACCGATCATTTGCAATAAAAACGAGAATTGGTATCACCTCATCCTCGTCCATTTCAGCCATTATATTTGAAACCATCAATGCGGTATTGTAGAAAGTTGTTCTACTGCGCTCATAAATGTCGAGTAATGCCATGACTATTCCTTCCGGCTGAACATCCTTCAAACTTTTAAACAGTACAACCTGCAGACTCCTTAATTTTTCATCAACAGTGTTGATGGAAGTAATCAGTGCTTGCCTAGCTACAGGATCGTATTGAAACTCTCTCAGCACGTGAATACTTGCTATGATTAAATCCAAGTCCAATGATTCAGCCGTTTCAACATATTTTGTCAGTGATTCCAAAGCCCTGGGATGTCTGCTTTCCCCAATTGCCCGAACGGCAGTTAGTCGTATTTTTTGATCCTGACTTTCATCTTCGTAGATTTTGATTAAATCCTCAAGAGCACTTAAATCGCCATCAATGTATCTTAGTCGGAGTTCTTCCACATTTCCACCTGTGACTTCATCTTGTTCTTTAGAAAATAATCCTTTGATGACAGAACATGAGGTGGTAAAGAGAGTTAGTCCTAAGAAAATCAGGGAAATAAAAATAATTATTTTATTTGCGGGAAATTTTGGCTTCATAAATTTTTACCTTCGAATCCATCCTTCCAGTAATTCATGGAGAATTCATTTCCATCAAAATGGCCAAATGACCAATGATTGATCCAATCGCCAAGAAGTATCAGTTCAACATTATCTAATGATCGGTGTTTCACCTGATGATAATGTCCCATGACTACATAATCTGCATCGGTACCGAGAATATTGTTTGCAATGTCAGAGAGTTCATTAACAACTGCTTCGTTGTGTTCTTTGGAATAAGTATTGTGTCTGCCTCTGCGTGAAACCCATCGGGCTATTTGATAACCTAAGTCAGGGTGAATCAATCTAAACAGGAAAATAAAAAAACGGTTTCTGATAATTGATCTTAATATTCTGTAACTCCGATCTTTTGATAAAAGTCCATCCCCGTGTATGATATGAAAATTTTTACCATTGATCTCTATTATTAATTCATTCTTATAAATATTCGGAAAAATGTCATTGTGTTCAAAATCGGCTGCCCAATAGTCATGATTTCCGAGAACGTAATGAATTTCAACACCGCTTTGTTTTGCTTGGTATAGGGCTGTTAATACATTAAAGTATGCTTTTGGCATAACAAATTTATATTCGAACCAGAAATCAAAAAAGTCACCAACGATAATTAAAGTCCCTTTTGAATCAGTAATGTGTTTGATAAAGTTGATGAGAACTTTTCTTTTCTCCCTTTCTTCAGGAGTAATAATTAACCTGAGATGGACATCTGAAATAAAAAAGTATGGAAGATTCACTATTTGAAACTAATTAAGGAGATTTTATGTGACAAATAAAAAAGTCAAGTATTGGTTTTTAGAATTTTAAGCAAAATAAAGCAAATATTTACAATTTACACTTTGCTCCCTGATAATGCTCCCGACGAAATAAGTGTTGACTTTGCAACAAGACAGTCTTAAAATTTTATCCAATTCAACAGCTGTGGTTATTGTAATGGACAAACAAAGGCTCAACATTCAACTCATTTTTTAAGGGAGGATCCCAGTGGCAATATCATTAGATGCATTAGGAATGGTAGAAACAAGAGGTTTGGTTGGTAGTATAGAAGCTGCAGACGCAATGGTCAAAGCAGCAAATGTAAGACTGATCGGAAGAGAAAAAATTGGCGGTGGATTTGTAACGGTAATGGTACGTGGCGATGTGGGAGCTGTAAAAGCTGCGACTGATGCTGGTGCAGCTGCAGCGGAAAAAGTTGGTGAACTGGTATCGGTCCATGTCATTCCAAGACCACATGCAGATGTAGAAGCAATCCTGCCTTCATAAAATACCTACAGGTTAACAGAGCTAATGGGGAAAGAAACCATTTATGATCGAGCGCTTGGTCTTGTAGAAACCCGGGGTCTTGTAGCTTCAATTGAAGCCGCAGATGCAATGGTGAAAGCAGCAAATGTGATTCTTGTGGGGAAAGAGGTAACCAAAGGTGCATTGGTGACAATTAAAATTCTGGGTGAAACAGGAGCAGTTAAAGCAAGTGTGGAGGCGGGGGCTTCAGCTGCGGAAAAAGTAGGAGAAGTGGTAAGTACACATATCATTCCAAGACCGGATAAAGCGGTTGAAGAAGTGTTTTTGGATACGGATAAAGTACCCTCTTCCACGTCGATAACTTCGAAAACCACAGCTCCATCAGATGATTTAGAAAAAATGACTGTTCATCAACTTCGACGCTATGCAAGATCTATTACAAATATAGGTATTGTCGGTCGCCAAATTTCCCGGGCTAACCGCCAGACGCTTCTCCGGGAAATTCGAAAAACACTTTCCTAAACCAGTTTTCTCTCAAACTTTAGTTCTTTTATATTAACTTTCGTTTCAATAATTGTGTCTGAAATCTGGAACAGATTATTTTTTGATTTGTTGTTAAAAGTATGAAAAGATTAAATCTAATCTATTTATTGGTCCTGATTCCTTTTAGTCTGCCCTTTTTAACCGGACAGTCATTCGGGAAAAATAAAGTGCAATACCACGATTTTAACTGGTCATTTATCCAATCCCCCCATTTCGATATTTATTACTACGGGGACGGTTTGGCTCTTGCTGAGTTTACTTCGGAAAATTCAGAAATAGCTTACAATCAGATTTCTCAGATTCTGAATTGGGAATTACGGAAGCGCGTATCAATTATTGTTTATAATTCCCACAAGGATTTTCAGCAGACTAATGTCACTTATGAATATATGCCGGAGGGAGTTGGCGGGGTAACCGAGTTATTTAAAAACAGAGTTGTATTGCCTTTTGAGGGCTCGTATGAGCAACTTAGGCACGTTATTCACCATGAGTTGGTTCACGCTATGATCAATGATATGATTTATGGCGGGTCGGTTCAAAGTCTGATATCAAATAGAATCAAGGTAAGAATACCTCTCTGGATGAATGAAGGATTAGCCGAATATTTATCTATGGAATGGGATACTCAGGCGGATATGATTATGAGGGATATTTCAGTCCATGACCATATTCCCCAAATAAGAAATCTGGATTATTATCTGGCTTACAAAGGAGGGCAGTCCGTTTGGAGGTTTATTGCTGAAAAATATGGAAAAGAAAAAATAGGTGAAATCTTTTGGCAGGTTAAAAGAAAGCAGGATCTTGAAAGGGGATTAAAAAGTGCATTGGGTATGGACTTTGAAGATTTATCAAAGCAATGGGAAAAATATTTGAAGAAGGAATATTGGCCGGATGTGGCTGGAAGGGAAGAGTTGGAAGATATTGCTCATCGAATTACCGATCATGATGAGTTGAATAATTATTTCAATATAGCTCCATCTATCTCGCCGGATGGAAGTAAACTTGCTATTCTGACGGATAGAAATGGTTATGCAGATATTTTCCTGATTTCATCTGTCGATGGGAAGGAAATTAAAAAACTAGTTAAAGGGAACAGGACTCCCGACCTTGAGGAATTAAAATGGCTTCAACCGGGGATTACCTGGTCACCCAGTGGGAAAAGAATTGCGTTTGCTGCAAAAGCAGGGGACTTGGATGCATTATTTATATTGAACGTGAAGACTAAGAGAAGAATAAAAATACCATTTGATCTTGATGGAATTTTTACAGCGGCGTGGAGTCCTAAAGGAAATGAAATTTTATTCGTCGGCAATAAGAATGGTTCAAGCGATATCTATCTATATAACATTAAGAACAAAAAATTAATCAATTTAACCAATGATGTGTTTTCAGACAGTGAGCCGTCCTGGTCCTCAGATGGAAGGAAAATTGTATTTGTATCCGATAGGGGAAATCAGTTGGAAGCTCCAACCGGATTCAAAATGCATAAGCACGATTTCAGGCAGAACGATGTTTATATTTATGATTTGGATAAAAAAGTTATCAGCAGGGTAACAAATACACCTTACAATGAAAATTATCCTGTATGGTCGAAGTCCGAAAATCTGTTGGCATATACCTCAGATAGAAATGGTGTATGGAATATTTATATCCATGATTTTGACCAAAAAGAAGTAAAATCAATTACGAATGTTTTAACAGGCGCATTTCAATTGAGTTGGACGCAGGATAATCAAAAACTTTATTTTGCAGGGTATTCCGATGTTGGGTGGGATGTTTATTCAATCACCTTCCCAATGGATCTTGTTGAAAAAGAGGTAGAGAAAACCAATTATGTTCAGCATACGGAAGAAAGAGGAGAATATGATCATTTTGGTGTTAAAGAAATCCATTATTCACGAGAGAAAATAGAATATTCTTCTTCCCACTATACCAGATACATTTTTGCGCCAGGGTATGAATACTATAATGATCAATTGGTTGATTCAACATATAATCTTCCTGCGGAACCGCTCGCAATAGATGATTATAAGAATGAAGATGGATCATACCGGACTTACCCTTACCGTACCCGTTTCACTCTGGATTACGTGAACGGACAGGCAAGCTTCAGCAATATGTTCGGATACAACGGGTCTGCTCTCTTTTTGTTCAGTGATATAATGGGAGACCATCGAATTTTTCTTGGGACTGAACTTGTGATTACATTAAAAGACAGTGATTATTTTTTACGATATGATTATTTGAAAAGAAGAAATGATTTTTCATTATTACTTTACCATACCGCAAATCACATAGGAAATATTAATGTAATTGACCGTATCCGCCATTTGGCAATAAATGGGACAGTCTCACATCCATTAAGCAGATTTCAGCGTATCGATTTTGGGTTATCAAGTCACATTGTTAATTATGAAAGATTTGAAAGAGACCCACAAAACCAATATGAGACTACGGAGGATGAAAGCCTGCAGTTACCATCTCTTCAATTTAATTGGGTGATTGATAACAGCACCTGGGGGTTTACCGCTCCTGCGGATGGCTGGCGGTCAAATGTGCAGTATTATCAAAGTTTAGGTTTCTATGGAGATAAATTAGATTTTAAAACGATTACTATTGATACAAGAAAATATTTTAGAATATCAGATTTTTATTCACTGACCTTCCGATTATTTGGAGGACACAGCTTTGGAAAAGACCCACAGAAATTCTTTTTAGGGGGAACAGATAACTGGCTCTTTGGTTCGGGTTATACAAATGGTGTAAGAGATAATACCCGATTTAATAATGATGAATACGAGGATATATTTGGGAATGATACAAGTGATGTCGATTTAAAAAACCTGTATTTCTCAATTTTTACAATGCCTGTTAGAGGAACAAGGTACATGGAACGATCAGGAACCAATGTAGCTCTTGCCAATGTTGAGTTTCATTTCCCATTCGTGAATTATCTATCTCTTGGATTTCCCTTAAAAATGATTTTTGCCAATATCCGGGGTGTTGCTTTTTTTGATGTGGGCGCAGCTTGGGATGAAAAATTACAAGTTTACACAGAGGACGGTCCTAAGCAGTATAAAGATCTCATTGGAGGTTTCGGTTTGGGTATGCGAATCAATTTTGGTTATTTCATTTTAAAAATTGATACTGCATGGGACTACATGGTTGGGAGATCATCAAAACCGCAATACTATTTTTCTATGGGTTTGGATCTCTAATTATTGGTTCACTCCTTTTTTCAATAAGTTTTCTTTCCCCTTGATTTTAGCCGGCAACTTGGTGAATTTTATTCCATTCACCCATGACTAAGACATCAACTACAACCGATTTTCTATGTTCTCAGTGCGGGAATGATTTTCCCAAGTGGCACGGAAAATGCCCAGCCTGCGGGGAGTGGGGATCACTAAAGGAATTTACCGCCCCTAAGAAAAAGAGAAGAGTTTCTGTCCCATATCGAAAATCAACACCACTGAGTGAAGTGCTCTATAAAAAGGATTCCAAGCAGTTTCATTCCAACATTCGAGAGGTGGACAGAACTTTAGGCGGTGGAATTTTATCCGGTTCAGTAATTTTGTTGGGTGGTAGTCCGGGAATCGGAAAATCAACTCTAGCTTTACAGATTGCATCCGGTATCAATTCAAAGGTTCTCTACGTATCCGCTGAGGAAAATGAGGAACAGATTTTTCTAAGGGTTGAAAGAATTGGCACTGATTCTGATAAATTGGTTTTAACCAATGAAAACCGCCTTGGAGGAATTGCTGAACAGGTGGGATTGGTAAAACCGGAATTCATTATCATTGATTCAATTCAAACAATATATGAAGAATCGCTGGACAGTCTTCCCGGTTCTGTGGGACAGATTCGCGAATGTGGTCAGCAGATTCTGGAACTATGCAAAACAAGAAATATATCATCACTTTTAATTGGGCATGTAACCAAAGAAGGGGTTATCGCAGGGCCGAGAATGCTTGAACACATGGTGGATACCGTCATGTATTTGGAAGGTGAATCCAATTACGACTATAGAATTTTACGTGTGGTAAAGAACCGCTTTGGACCGACCCACGAGGTGGGCATATTTGAAATGACTTCCACAGGACTAAGTGAAGTTGAAAATCCTTCAGCCATGTTTTTAGAAGATGATTACAGCGCTGTTCCGGGATCAACTGTTGTTCCGGTGGTTGAAGGCAGCCGTCCAATTTTTGTTGAGGTTCAGTCGCTGGTAACCAATGCAAATTACGGATCACCTCAAAGAAATGTGACAGGATTTGACTCAAGACGATTAAATATGCTCCTGGCAGTTTTGGAGAAGCGGTTGGGATTTACCATGGGAACCCGGGATGTTTTTATCAATACAGTCGGTGGTGTTCGAATCATTGAACCGGCAGCGGATTTGGCAGTTATTACTTCCATTGCTTCGAGTCATAAAGACATTCCTGTTCAACGGGGTACAATTCTGCTGGGTGAAGTGGGACTTGGAGGAGAAATTAGAAAAATTCCCCATTTGGAAAAACGGTTGACCGAGGCGACTCAACTCGGTTTCCTTGAGGCGGTTGTACCGGAAGCGAGTAAAAGTTCATTGAGGAAAGTAAAGGGAATCAAAATTTCCGGTGCTGCTTCTGTGAAGGATGTTTTTGAAATGATTTTTTAATTCTGCTTGATTCTAAATTTCAGTTGTTTGGTTTTTAATGAGTTTTAAATTAACCTCATCTGATCAAAACACACCGGCACGCACAGGCATTCTTGCAACTTCCCGGGGTGAAATTGAAACGCCTGTTTTTATGCCAATCGGTACCTATGGCGCAGTTAAAACATTATCTCCTGAAGATTTAAAAACAGCAAATGCTTCAATCATTTTAGGGAATACCTACCATCTGCTGATTCGTCCGGGGTTGGATGTAATTCGGGAAGCCGGAGGTCTTCACAATTTTGTTTCATGGGATAAACCGATCCTAACCGACAGTGGTGGGTTCCAGGTATTTTCACTGGCGCAATTGAGAAAAATCACCGATGAGGGGGTCGTATTTAAATCTTCTCTGGATGGAACAGAATTTAATATGACGCCGGAGAAATCCATGGAAATTCAGCTGACTCTGGGAAGCGATATCATCATGGCGTTTGATGAATGTCCCCCCGGTGATGCAAGCAAAAAAGAAATAAAAAAAGCCGTGGAACGAACTTCCCGGTGGATGAAGCAGAGTTTTGATTTTGTGAAAGTTGAAACGGAGAAACTAGAAACAGATCAAATGCTTTTTCCGATTGTTCAGGGAGGTGTGGATAAAGATTTAAGAAAACAAAGCGTTGAAGCGTTGGCACCATTTATCAATTCCGGTGTGGCGGTAGGAGGTCTTGCTGTGGGGGAAGAGAAATCAGCCATGTTTGATACCCTGGAAATTATGAATAAACTGCTGCCGGTAAACAGTGCCCGATATCTCATGGGTGTGGGAAAACCGGCTGATATTGTAAAAGCAGTTTCATCGGGGATGGATATGTTCGATTGTGTAATTCCTACCCGTAACGGCAGGAATGGGCAATTTTTCACATGGCGTGGGAAAATCAATATCTTTAATGAAAAGTATAAAACCGATTTTTCACCTGTGGTTGAAAATTGCGTCTGCTATGGATGCAGAACGTTTAGTCGTGCTTATCTCAGGCACCTTTTTAAAATGAATGAAATTCTGGGAATGAGAATGGCTTCACTTCATAATGTGACGTTTTATTTATCTATCATGGAGAGAATACGGAAAGAGATAAAGTCAGGTAATTATAAAGATTGGTCAAAACAGTTTTTGGAGAATGAAGATGGATAAAACAGATGCAAAAAAATATAACAATACCAAATTGATATTGGGACTGACTTCCACATTTTCCGGATGGTTGTTTCTTTGGATTACCGTTAAAACCGGTTTTACAGGGTATGCAGAATCTTTGGCATTTTCGCAAGTGTCGTCATCATATTTAGCGCTTTTGATTTTTGGTACAATCCTTGGAATCATTGAGACGTGCTTGTTTTTTCCGCTCGGGTTTTACAATGACTACATTCTAAAGCATAAATATGAACTCTCAAACCACACTCTGAAAAGTTATTTCTGGGAGAAGTGCAAGGGAATATTAGTGGGAATGATTATTGGCGTTCCGGTTGTATTGGTATTGTATTATCTGCTTCGGTTGTATGATGAAGGTTGGTGGCTGCCTGTAGGTATTTTCATGTTTTTGGTTTCTGTTGTCATCGGACGGTTGGCACCAACGCTCATCTTTCCGTTGTTTTACAAATTCATCCCCATTGAAAATGAAGAAGTGAAAAATAGGATAATTGAAAGGTGTGAGGAAGCGGGAATGAAAGTGGAAGGCGTTTATCAGTTTGATATGAGCAAGTCCACTAAAAAAGCAAATGCCGCATTTACTGGATTGGGAAAATCAAAACGGGTAATTATCGGGGATACACTACTGGACAATTTTGAGTTGGATGAAATTGATGCTGTACTGGCTCATGAACTGGGGCATTTCAAATTGAAACACATCTGGAAAATGATGGCTTTAGGTACCAGCATCACATTTGCCGGGCTGTATTTGGTTTCTGTTTTGTATTCAGGATGGATTGACGAATTTGGATTTAATTCAATTTCTCAATTGGCGGCGCTTCCCCTTTTAGGGCTTTTGTTTGGTATTTATGGATTTGTTTCCGGTCCCATTCAGAATTTCATCAGCAGAAAACACGAAAGAGATGCGGACAAATTTTCTGTTGAAATGGTGGGGAATCCCGGAAATATGGTGAGTGCGTTAGAAAAACTTGCAGATCAAAACCTCGCTGACCGCGAACCGCATCCAATGGTGGAATTTCTGTTCCACAGTCATCCATCCATAAAAAACAGGATAGATGAACTGAATAAGTTATCCGCTTAAATTTTATTTTGTAATAAGATAGTAACTTAAAATATCACCCTCACGGACTGAATAGCCCACTAATCCTGTTTTGAACCAGCCGTCTTGATGCATCTCTTTTTCAGCGGACTCATCATTCACAAACCCCTGCATCACACTGTGCCCGCGGATGACGATTTCTCCCACTTCATTTTCCGGAAGTGAATTGCCGGCACCATCGTGAATGTCTAATTCATTGGAACGAAGTGATGATCCTATTGTAATTGCCTGTTGTGATTGATCATACTTGAATTGCCCCAAGGTCGAAAATCCGCTCGTTTCAGAAAGACAAAGTCCCATAAACATTTTAGATTTTAATTCAGTTGCGATTAAGTCGGAATTGATTTCCGTATTAGTGGAATTAGGGCAGACAATTTTATTCAAATGTTTTAACTGGTTCGGTCCTTGTTCAGCAGCAAATTTTGCCAATTCTGAAAAGTTGGTAAAAAGAATATGGGCATCGGTTAAATTTTTCGTGTTCGATAAGAAAACGGGTGATCCTCCATAAAGGGCTGAGTTGACAACGCCCAGAATACCGGAAACTTCCAATAATGGTAATCCGCAGAACAGAGTGGTTTCACCATCAAGTTTCAATCTGTCCGCTGTTGCCATGGCTGTAACCAGAACATTATAGTGGGACAGCAAAACGCCTTTAAGTCCTGAATCTGTTTGTTTTACGAAAATGAGTACATCATCTTCCAGTTTTGATTTTTTCCCGATTTCAAATTGGTCTGAATGATTTTTTAGTAATTCGCTGAATGGTGTATCCGTGGGAAATACAGTTTTGCAGTTAACGCTTTTCAGGAAATTTTCAGCTTTTTCGTCCGGAATATTCTCCGGCAAAACAACAGCGCCGGCTCCCACCATCCAGACAGAAAAACATTGTATCAATGAATCAACATCGTTTCCCAGATTAACCAAAACACGGTCACCGAATTGGGCATTATTTTCTCTTAGAAAATTAGCGGTGCGTGAAACATCTTTATAGAATTGTATGAAGGTGGTATTAATTTTTTTACCCTCTTCATCAAATGTGATTAAAAAAGTTTTATCACCCTGCCAGCGCGCCTGAGAATTGAGGAGGGAGCGAATGCTGGGATATGGGATCAGGATTTCTGAAGGAGGAATTCCATCAATACAGTGAGCGGGATTCACCCCGGGAATGAGTTGAGATTCCATAATTGTTGAATTGGAATTCAGTCGGAAGGTTTAATTTTCCGGACGATCTCGACACTATCTGTAACCCGTACGTAGTTGTGTCCGGAAATCCGTCCGAGGGGATTGAGTTTATCAAGGAGAATGTGCCCGTTTTCATAGACGTCATCAGCAATGTGGAACAGTACAATGGTGCCGATGACCACAAATCCGCTGCCGGCTGAACCGTCGCCTATTTCCACAATCCGGTTCAGTTTACATTCAAAATTGACTTTGGATTCACCCACACGCGGCGGTTTTACTTTCTCACTTGGAACAGATGTCAATCCTGATTCTTTGAACTCGTTTACGTCAGAATCAAAATCTGTGGAACAAGCGACCATTTCTTCTGCAAATTTCTCCGAAACGATGTTGACTACGAATTCTTCTGTTTCGCGGATGTTGTTAAGTGTATCTTTACTCTTTCCATCATACGCTCGCCGGGCAGGAGCGAACATGATGGTAGGCGGATTGGCGCAGACACCATTGAAGTAAGAAAATGGAGCCAGATTCGGGACGCCGTCTTTTGACAAAGTGGACACAAAAGCGATAGGCCTTGGAAGAATAGAGCCGATCATCAGTTTGTGAACATCTGAGACAGCGTTGTATTTTGGGTTAATGATCATTTAACTTTTTTAGGACCCTATTTTAAAAGAATGACTTTCTGAATTCCAACATACATGGGTTCACCATTAATTGGTAATGCTTCTAATCTAATAATATAGATACCTGCAGAAACCCCTTTACCAAAATCATCAAAACCGTTCCATGTTATATTGTATAGTCCTAGTTCTTTAATTCCAGATTTTAATTCCTTTATTTGCTTTCCTATGATATTGTATACCACAATCTTGATCTGGCTTTTAGTTTTAATACTGTATTCCATATTCATTGTCGGATTGAATGGATTTGGGTATGGTGGTGAAATATTAAATACAGTAGGCAATTCAAGAGGATTATTATCAGTTACTTGCCTGCTGATTCCTTTCAATGGTTTGCAGCGAGGAAATGATTGTTCAGATTCCTGCTCAGTTATATCGAAAGATGAAATTTTGTAGCAAACATTTGGTACAAATTTACCATTATCTCCAATTATAACACTATTATCAGTCCAGGATGTTTGGGATAAGTCTAATGACCGAAATAAAATCCATCCGGAATTCACTTCATTTTTGTAAATATTATAACCGGCCAAATCTGGTTCAGTATTCCAATTCCCATCAGGGTTCAGAGCTTGGCAAATGGATTCAGCCAATGTTTCCTCATCTGTAACTCCCTCATCATTACCATTCTTTATTATTAGTAAATTCACGCCATTATCTGTACCGAAACCACCACCAGCTAAACCAGAAACCCCAAGAGAATTATTGGTCACAGCTCCCACGATACCTGATACATGAGTACCGTGACCTAAACCATCATCAGGGGGTTCACCTTGATTAATAAGATTAATACCATATAACCCATTATCATTCCAGAGATTATTTTCCAAGTCTGGGTGGATTGGATCACTCGGATCTGCTAAATATTCCACTTCCGAACCTGAGTCTGGAATACCAATAATGACTGTGGATTTTCCGGATTCATAATCCCAAGCGCTAGCGGCATCAATAAGATTGAGACCCCATTGGCTGTCATAATAAGGGTCATCCGGAATACCGTACCATGAGAAAACCATCACTGGCCAAGCCTGATCAACCTGGCTGCAATCATTAAGTGAATTACAAACATCAGAAACTGAATGAGATTTGCGAAAAGTAATATGATAAATATTAAATTCGACTTGGCAAGATATTTGAACTTCCCGCAGGCTGGAAATTTGAAATGTTTGAGAAATACCATCAAACCAAGCTTGACCAGTAACAACAGCACTGTCCTGTAAGCCACATTGTGAAAGCGGGTTTAAAGTTTGTATATATGCTTTCCCTTCGATATGCTCTGCGAATGCGGGAATTACATTTAATAAAATCCATACCACTAAATAGGTTATTTTTTTCATTTTTATACTCCTTTATTTTTTAGTATCATTGAAGTAAAATCATTTTTCTGGTTTCTTGTGTGTTATCTCCTTGTATTTTATACAAATAAATTCCTGAAGGCATCATATCACCATTTTTGTTTTTTCCATTCCAATTAAGATAATGGTGGCCAATATTGAGAAATCCTGTATGTAGAACTGAAACTTCAGTCCCCATAATGTTGAGTATGGTAATCTTATAGTTTCCTGATAATCTTAATTCAAATTTTATTTTCGTCGATAAGTTAAAAGGGTTGGGGTAGTTCTCAAGCAAACGAAATTCTTCCGAAAAATAGTTTCTATCTTCAGTAATTTGCAAAGGTTCAATTTGATACTGTACAATTAGCTTTGGTCTACGAGACACGTTTGAATCACTTCTGAATGCTATCCTATCAGAATACCAATCATAATCAGTTCCAATTGGAAAATGAACCCTAAACTGACTTTTTCCTTTTTCCACTGATATGTCTGAATTGACTGCAGAGGTAACATCTATATTTCGGAAACCCGTATCAGGTATGGACTGTACGTCGTCAAATGATATGGTACAGATTCATCTAAATTTAAAGTGATACT
>CAYXUG010000007.1:0-53000 GCA_964468655.1 uncultured bacterium
TTCATTTCTAATCCCACATGTTGTCGGGATATTCCCATTTAAATTCCCATTTCACGGGGTTATTATAAATATAATTTCTGATTTTGTCCAGTGATTCGTGTGATCGGATAATGTGGTCGTAAAACCGGGGTTGCCATGCAAAATGGGAGTTGATGTGTTTTTGGATTCGTTTTGTGCATTTGGATTTGAATTGTCCAACAATAGAACCCAATGAATTAGCAACTGTCCCTGTAGAGACGTTCCGCTGGAACGTCTCAATTTTTATTTTACCACGATTCTTTTTATTTGAGACGACCCCACGGGTCGTCTCTACGGTGTTGTTTTGAATAACAATAATTCCATGGAAATGATTTGGCATTATCATGTATGCATCAAGGTCAACATTATCACGAATTTCAGACGTTTTCTGCCATTCTTCATTTACTATTTTCCCCTCATTTGACAAAACTATCTTCCCATCCACAACACCCCCAAACCAGCATTTTTTGTCTTTCGTACAAATTGTAATGAAATATGCACCCTCCCGGGAATAATCGTATCCTTCCAAACGGGAGGATTTAATCCTGTATTTATTTTGAAACAAATTTGATGATTTTAAATCCATCGATATCTGGCTCACATTTTATCCTCAGTTTTCCCTACAATTTTCCAGATGTCTAACCGTTGGGAAATTTAGTACGATAATTTTAAATTGTGTAGTTTTTAAAACGCATAAGTAGAGACGCATTCGATGCGTCTCTACAAACAATTATATCTGATTTTTTATTTTATTCAATAATGATACCATCATTTCAAAGGTCAATCTTTTTGTATTCACATTTCGGGGGCTGGGATGGTAAGCGCTAATGAGTATTTTCCCATTTGGCAGATCGTGATAACGGGAATGGATGAATGGGAAATCTTTCATTTTAAAATCAAAATTTGATTTTAGGATTTTCAAGTAACCGTCGAAGGCAATTTTCCCCAATGCCACAATGTATTTTACATTTTTTAATAATTGAACTTCTAATTCAATAAACAGACGGCAATTGTTCAATTCATCCGGTTTCGGTTTGTCCTGCGGCGGGACGCATTTCAGCATGGGCGTCATGTAACAGTTGAATAATTCAAGTCCGTCATCCAGTGAATCAGAATTGGGCTGATTCGACAACCCTACTTCATACATACACTTAAACAAAAAATAAGCCGATTTATCTCCTGTAAAAACCCGCCCTGTCCGGTTTCCGCCGTGTGCTGCGGGAGCCAGTCCAATAATCAATAATTTTGCATTTGTATCTCCGTAACCGGTAACCGGTTTTCCCCAGTAATCCCAGTCCATGAACTGCTTCCGTTTTGTGCGTGCAATATCTTCCCGGAATTCCACCAACCGTAGGCATCGGCGACATTCAATGATTTCCTTATTCAGATTTTCAATAGATTTGTGAATTAAATTTATATTTTCGGGGATAACAAGACCTTCCCGATATTTTTATGATCCTGAATGTACCTGTGCGCTTTGGAAGCATCTTCAAATGAAAATACACTATCAACCACTGGATTGATTTTTCCTTCATCCAGCCATGTTTTTAACTGATTTTGGGCACGACCGAGACGATCCTTTGCACTCCACAAATGGCCAAGATTACAACCGATGACCGCCTTGTTGTGCATCATGAGTTTGATGGGATGATATTTTTTGGTGGAAAAATACGCTTTCAACCCCGAAATGATTTGCCTCGATTTTCCCGGTGCAGAAGAAGAAAACCCGTAGAAAACCAATTGGCCTAAAGATCTCAGCGCTTTGTAACTCCGCCAAAAATTGTCACCGCCAACCGGATCGAGAACTAGATCTACCCCTTTCCCATCCGTCATTTCTTTTGCTCTTTCCACAAAATCTTCACTATTGTAATCAATGAGATTTTTCATTCCCATTTCACGAAGATGCGCATGCTTTGCTCCTGATGCTGTACCCATTACTTTACATCCGTAAATCTTTGCAATCTGCCAGGCAGAAATTCCAACACCGCCGCCGATTCCGTGGATTAAAATGGTATCTTCTTTCCGGATACGTGCCTGCTCAATCATCATGATATATGCCGTCATGTAGGTAACCGGTGTCGCGGCAGCTGACTCCAACGAGACATTTTCAGATAATTCCATTACCTGCCCCACTTCGACGCAAACAGAACTGGAATATCCTTCAAACCGCGTGATGGAAGCTACCCGTTTTCCCGCCATTTGTTCATCAACTTCCTCCCCAACTTTGTCAATGATTCCGCTGACTTCATACCCTACCACACAGGGTGTTTTTGGCGAATCGGGATAAAGTCCCATTCGAGCAAGAATATCGGCAAAGTTTATCCCTGAAAAATGGACATCAATTCTTACCTGTCCTTTTGCCGGTTCAGGATTAGGAGCTTCTTTGACCTGAAGTATTTCCGGTTTTCCTACTTTTGGTATCCATACCTGTTTCATTTTAATTCCTCTTTTGGTTAAAGTATTCGTTAATACAACTGTGGATATTAATGAACATTGTCCATTAGGTAAAAGGAGTGTGTGATTTGATTTTGGATGTTGGATGTTTGATTTTGGATTATTACAGTTAATTACAAATTATTTTATGGATTTTACATTCACACTCACCCTACCCTCTCCCATCAAGGGAGAGGAAATTTGCTTATCAGTATTAGAATCTTTTACAAAATCAATTCTCGTTATCACTAAAAGTTTACTTCAATGGTATTTTACTTCGAGATTCGTGAATCTGTATTTCCACAGGATCCTTCGGACGCTGTGCGTGTACAATTATTCATCCATTTGACATATTGCAAAGATTCCATCATTGCACTCCTTTAATAAGTTAACTATATTTCGCTGCATTTTTTTATCGGGAATAAATTAATAGGAGAACATTATGGGTCTAATGACCACCTTGAGAAACAGGATGCATTTCATTCTGTGGGCATTGCTGGTTCTTTTCATAGGAAGCATGACAGTTGGCGGTCTCGTAGGAGGTGCTGATTTAATCAGTCAGATTTTAGGCAGGTCCAATCCGTCAACTGCAATTGGAATTATTAATGGACAGTCCATTCCACCGGATGCATTCTTTAATGCAGTGCAGCAGCAAATCATAAATACAAGAAATCAGGGGCAGGAAGTGGACGAAAGACTGTTAGATCAGATTCGAATATCTGTGTGGGATAATCTGGTGGAAGTAATCGTATTGAATCAGCTCGCTGAAGAATACGATATTAATATCACAAGTGATGATATTTACCACCATTTATATAATTTCCCTCCACCCTTTCTTCAGAATGATCCAACGTTTCAAACCGATGGGGTATTCGACAGGTCCAAGTATATTGATGCGCTTGAAAATCCGGCAGCTGATGAATGGCGTCCTATCGAAAATCTTGTCAGGGAATATCTGCCAAGGCAGAAATTGTACGATCAGGTAAAAGCAAGTGTGAATATTTCTGGATCGGATGTAAAAAAAGATTTTATTCGAAATAATGTCAACTTTACCATTTCAGGATTGGTCATACAAACAAACGGGATTCCAGATGGCGACGACGTAACACCATCTGATGAAGAAATAGCAGAATACTACCAATCTCATCAGGATGACTTCCAAGTGGCTGAAGGTCGAATTTTATCCTATGTCAAGTGGAATTTAGAACCGTCCAGTGAAGATACAAATCTTGTAGTGAAAGAAGCTCACGATCTGAGCAAACGTCTGAGATACAGTAAGGAAGATTTTTCTGAACTTGCCGATGAATACACGGAAGATCCGGGGAATATTGACAAGGACGGAAATCCCAAAGGCGGCGATCTCGGATGGTTCAAGAGGGGACAAATGGTTGGTCCATTTGAAGAAGCGGCATTCAATGCCAAAAGCGGTGATATTGTCGGTCCTATTGAATCAAGTTTTGGTTATCATATTATCTGGATAAGGGATAAAAGATCAACAGATGGTGAGGAGGAAATCCTCGGCAGTCATATTTTGCTCAAGGTGGAAATGGGTCCGTCAACGAGAGAAAATACTCGTCAGAATGCGCTTAAATTCACTTATGATGTGGAAGATTCCGGTTATGGTAAAGCTGTTGAAATCAACGTACTTGAATCAACGCAATTAAGAGCACTGCAGGAAGGAGCAAAATATATTCCTGGATTTGGATTTTTCTCCGCCCCGGCTCGGTTCGCATTTGATCCCGATACAAAGTTAGATGATATCAGTGATGTGATACTGTCTGATAAGGCGTTTTGTATATTTAAATTGGATTCCATTGCAGCTGCGGGGACAAAACCATTGGAAAATGTTAAAGGGCAAATTCAATTTATTCTTAAAAAAGATCTTAAAATGGCCAAAGCCGAAGTGATTGCAAGCGATACCTATAAACAAATGATTGACGGAGTATCCCAGGATTCTATCATAAAAGAAAATGACCAATTGAAACTGATTCCCACAACAATCAAAACATTGTCGTCAACTTTTCCTATTGTAGGAAGAAATCCATCAGTCATTGGTGCATTGCTTGTTTCTGAGCCGGGAAAGATCCTTGATCCTATCGAACTGCCCAATGGGTATGCTATATTGCATTTTGAGAAAAGAGCTGAGTTTGATTCCAACCTATGGAATGTACGAAAGGAAACACTTTACAATTCCATTCTTGTCACCCGCCAGAATGAAGCAATCAGTGAATGGCTGAGGGGATTAAAAGACAACGCTGATATTGTGGATAACAGAAAATTTTACTTTTAACTAATCACCAGATACCCAGCCTGCCCCACGCTGTGCGGGGCTGGCAGGCAATAACTAGCTAATACTAACCCAAATTACTCCCCTTTCCACTGGGGAGTTCTTTTATCAAGGAAAGCTTTAAGTGCCTCCCTCCTATCTTCAGTATTAATGATTGTTTTGTAATTATTATTTTCAATTTTTAACCCATCCCTTATAGGTAAATCCAACCCCTCGTTTATAGCTCTTTTGGCAGCTTTTAAAGCGAGGGGTGCATTGCAGACTATATCTTTCGTTATTTCATAAACTGCTGTTTTTAAATCATCGCTCGTAACCAGCCAGTCAATCACACCATCCTCAAACGCTTCTTCGGGAGTAAAGGATTGAGCCGAAAAAATCCAGTATTTTGCTTTGCTGACTCCAATCAACTTCGGCAGGCGCTGAGTACCACCTGCCCCGGGAATAATTCCCAGAGACGTCTCTTTGAGTCCAATAAACCCCTGGTCTGCCATTACCCGAAAATCGCATGCCAAAGCCAATTCCAAACCACCTCCGAAACAAGTACCGTTAATTGCCGCTAATGTGGGTGCGGAAATCTCCGCTACTCGCTGAAATGTATCACAAACTGAACTGACAAAAGAAGCGACTTCCTCATCACTCATTGACTGCCTCTCTTTCAGGTCAGCACCGGCGCAGAAATGTTTACCCTCACCCGAGAAAACAACCAAACTGAAGAGATCATTATTTTCCAGCCAATCAAGTGATTCATTCAATTCCGTAATCAGCTCTTTTGATAGCGCATTGACAGGAGGATTGTCTAAAATGACATCCAGTCGTTTCTCATGAGTTTGAAGTTTTACCGTATTCAATTGCAGAACTTGCATGGGGGAATGTAAGGAAAATATTTATTTGGAGGAATGGATAACTGGGGATTTGGAGGATTGGAGTAATGGAAGATTGGAGTAATGGAAGATTGGAGTAATGGAATATTGGATAGTTGGAGAAATGGTCAATAGTTGCATTGACCGGATACTGAGCGGAGTCGAAGTGAAGGTGGTAAATTAGAGGATTGGATAGTACCCTCCCCTGTCATTCTGAATCCGCCGGTTGGTGGATGAAGAATCTACTTATGATAACCAGTAAACATTGAAGATTCTTCGTTACACTCAGAATGACAAAAAAACAAGATACCTCGATCCTATCGCCTTTATGCTATAACCAAAGTATTGCATAAAAAAACAAATTTATTCATTCAATTGATTTTGATTAAATTCCAATCATGAAAGCCATGTCCCTTGCGAATTGTGGTGATATATCTTCCCATCCTCTCAAACTGATTGACCTCTCTCCTTCCGAACCAGCCGATGGTGATGTTCAGATCAAAGTCCACTACTGCGGTGTCTGCAGGACAGACCTTCACATTGTGGAAGGTGATCTGAATATTCCCGAACTTCCCATCATTCCCGGTCATCAGATTGTAGGAAGTATTGAGTCCATCGGGAAAAATGTTTTAAAATTCAACATCGGTGATCGAGTGGGCGTTCCGTGGATGAACCGGACTTGCGGGAAATGCAGTTTCTGTACCAAAAAAAATGAAAACCTGTGCGATGATGTTGAATTCACGGGACTCCACCGAAACGGCGGATATGCTGAATATACTTCCGTTCCTCAGCAGTTTGTTTACCCATTGCCTGAAGGTATCTCAGATGAACAGACTGCCCCACTCCTTTGTGCCGGAATCATCGGTTACCGGACACTGAAACTGAGCGGAATCAAAAAAGGTCAGAAATTGGGACTGTACGGCTTTGGCGCGTCGGCTCACGTGACCATACAAATCGCTAATTATTGGGATTGTGAAGTCAATGTCTTCACACGCTCGAAAGACCACCAGAAACACGCTGAAAAGTTAGGCGCAGTGTGGACTGGCACTGCTGAAGACGATCCGAAAGTAGAAATGGATGCCTCTCTCATTTTTGCTCCTGCAGGATGGCTCATGGCGGAAGCGCTGAAAAAAGTCAGAAAAGGTGGCACTGTTGTGTCAGCGGGGATTCACATGACGGACCTCCCGGAAATGCCTTATTCCCTCCTATATGGTGAAAAAACACTCACCTCCGCCGCAAATGCAACTTTTGTGGATGGCGCTGAATTACTCCATTTAGCCGCTGAAATACCAATTGTAACCGAAGTTGAGCTGTACCCACTGAGTGAAGCAAACAAAGCGCTGGCGGATTTAAAGGAGAGTAAAATCAGTGGTGCGGGAGTTTTGAATGTTTCTTAACATTAATTTTAAAAAAAATTAAGGAGTCCCACATGAGACCAATATTACTATTATTTTCGCTCTTCTTCATTATTGTATCCTGTGAAGACGGCGACAACTGTGACTGGGGTGAAAAAGGAACAGTTTTATTTGTCGATGTTGAAGGTGGATGCTGGAAAATATTATCAGATAATATTGTAAGTTATGAACCAATGAATTTAGAAGAAAAATTTAAAATTGACAGTTTAAGAATTAGATTTGAATATGAAATCGAAGAAGAAATAGGTTCAATTTGCCAAGTAGGTGAATTTGTAATCTCCATTACAAAAATTGAAAAATTATAAATGATGTTTGAGAATTATCAATTATTGTTACTCTCAATTCTCACACAGGTTACTTAAACAATAAACTATTATTGAAATGAACAGAAAATAAAATCTAAAAGATAGGATTTTTTATTTTGGATCTGACATCAGTTTATCGTGATAAATCATCTTCCCTCACTTCCAAGGTAACTCTTGCACTTCTTCACCTTGCAATTGTAGTGGGTGTATTGTGGATTTTATTCGGGAATGGTTCCTCAATTATTGACCGAATGATTGGCATTGAACAGCAAACAGGGTCAACTGTCCGGAAGTCGGTTTTGGCTATGGCTTCTGTTCTTTACTTTCTCCGGTCCTTCCCCACACTTTTTGTATTCATGAAGCGTAGAATGCCGTGGTCGGAAGTTGCAACGGTAGCCGTTTGGGTAGGTATTTTCAACTTTCTGTTCGCTTATATTGGTAGCCGGAGCGAAATACAGTTCGGAGTGGCTGGAATTCTTGGAAGTGTACTGTTAGTTTCGGGATCGGTCATCCATACCGGTTCTGAATGGCAGCGCCATGTGTGGAAGCAGAAACCGGAAAACAAGAGGCACCTCTTTACCGGCGGATTGTGGAATTTTTCCCGCCACATCAATTATTTCGGCGATATCGTTCTTTTTACCGGCTGGGCATTATTGACAGGATACCTCGCATTGTTGACAATCCCACTACTCATGTTGTGCGGTTTTGTATTTCTCAACATCCCGGGACAGGATCAATATCTGGCAGAGAGATACGGGGAAGAATATCGATCATATGCAAATGATACAGCACGGCTGATTCCCTTTATCTATTGATAATTTCAGTAGAGTTAAAGAATTTCCATTTGAATCCACAGAAACATTTTGTAATATTCTAAATGAAGACATGGTTAGGAACGAAAATAAATTTAAAAATGTTATTTCAAAGCTAATATGAATTACCCATCAACCTATCAACTAGGAGATTAGAATGAAGCAAATAATAAATACTGTCTTTATAATATCATTTTTAATAACAGGAATTTTATCCGGTCAGCAATCTAGCTCCTTCAGTTTTAACTATGCAGGAAGTATTAACGGTACTTTCTCCGTTTCCGGTGATTTTAATCCGTTAATTATTCCTTCAGACGGCGTTGTAACTGCTCAGGAAGAAATTGATGGAATTACTTATTCTACTTTCTCTGGAGTTGAAGCAGTTTCCATTGATAGTATTAATCTTGGAGCTATTCTTCTTCAGCAAGCAGGTGAATTGGTTTTGGGCGAATATCCTGTTGATCCTGTTACAAATTCAGCAATGTTTGGATTCGCACTCGGCGCCACAGTGACGGAATTTCCTGATGATATTGACGACCTCGAAGCTGATGCAATTTATCTAAGTATCGGTGGGCTAATTACAATCACCGAAATCACCGAAACTACCAAATCAGGGACTTTCTTTGGTTTCATGATGAATATGGACGATCCTGCGGATATTGTTGAAGTAAACGATGGTGAATTCACTGTGAATACTGCCACAATTTTTCAACCCTATTTAGAAGGAGATTACAGTTTTGACTATTTGGGTACTGAGATGAGTGGAAATTATTCAGTTTCCGGAACGATTGATCCCTTCAATCTTCCCACTGAAGGAACCGCTGGGTTTTATGGATTTTCGAGTGATACTTCCATATTGATTATTACCGGTGTTGAAACATTTATTGTTGATGAAGTTGATAGTGTAAATATTGGAGCTATTATAATTAATAAACCGGGTGAATTGGAGCCGGGAACCTATACTGTTGATCCCATATTCCAGACGGTCTTGTTCGCATTTGTTTTAGGAGCGGATTTCACCACAATACCGGAAGATCTGGAAGATATTGTTGCGGACAAAGTTTATATCAGTGCAACAGGTTCCATCACAATTTCTGAATTATCCGATAGTTCGCTGACGGGCTCATTTTCAGGCGCAATGCTGAATCTTTCGAATCCCCTCGATTTTCTGAGTGTTACCAACGGAAGTTTTTCCCTGAGTCCGGGTGAAATTCTAGCAGTGGATGATTCTAATCCTGACATTTCAATGCCTTCTCTTTTGGAATTAAAGCAAAATTATCCTAACCCATTCAATCCTGTGACAACAATTAAATTTATCTTAGAGACGCAAAGCATTGCGTCTCTACAAATTTTTGATGTGAATGGTCGTCAGGTAGAAACTTTGCTCAACGAAAGACTGGAACCGGGATTTCACTCGGTTCAATGGAATGCACAGAATGAAAGTTCGGGGATTTACTTTTACCGGATTTCTGCCGGTGAATTTTCTGAAGTTGGTAAGTGCATATTATTGAAATAATGAATGAGTGAAACCTGCAACACTAATAGCAATTGTCATTTTTTCACTGGTATCTCTGCTTCATCTCGTCAGAGTGATTTACCGGTTGGATTTCATGATTGGTGATAAATTAATTCCTATGTGGGTCAGCGTATTGGGATGTATCATTCCGGCTGGTGTTGCATTCGAACTTTGGCGGGAATCGAAAAAATAAAGTCTAATAAAACAGAGAGGTTACTATGAAAAAGTTTACTTTTGTTTTTCTTTTGTGTTCGATTTTGGTTTCTACCGGAAAAAGTCAACAACCGAAATGGTCATTCGGGTTCGAATATTCCCCCAGCATTTTATCAACCACAATTATAGATATTTGGTTTCCACCTTCGGTCTACTATCAAAGCATCATAGAAACAAAATCTGATGCCTATTTTTCTTATTTAATTCATCCTAAAGTTGCTATAACCGCAAGTTTCGGAATTACTGAAAAGGTAAGTGAATACAGGTATGAACGTTACTGGGACTATGATAGCGGTGATAATTATCCGCCTGATTCCAATGGATATATTTCAAATGAATCTATCAATATTCTTAAGTTCGGTATCGGATTGAAATATTATTTTAAACAATTTGAAATAAAAAAAGTCAGACCATTTACTATCCTGGAATTTGGTAAACAGATTGCTAAAGTAACTGATGACTTCACTGATTTGTTTGAAGAACCGGATGACAGTCCACCTACTGAAAACGAGGATGAGTATTACAGTGATTTGAATTCACCTGATTTTCTGACAGCGGGATTTGGGGCAGAATATACATTTAATGAATCCCTCTCACTGTATGCAACCTACCGGATTCAGTATGAAAAATTGAAAGCTGAATATAACTACTATTATCAGTATGCTCAATACTACGACTTAGAGGAACAATTTAAAGAAAGAGAGGAAATCCAAGTTAAAAACTGGGCGAGTATTGGATTAAATTTTTATTTCTAATTGGTCTTGGTATATACAATAAAATTATAAATAATCAATCTTCAATAATCAATTCATCCGGCACATCCACCTCCATCATTAACAATGCTTGTCCATAAGTTTTTCCCTGAGCGTCAATTTGTAGTGTTTCACTTCCTCCCCCTGAAAGTGAGTCCTCCAGAATAAAATTGAATGCAGAGAGGTTCGGCAGTTTATATCTGATCACTTTTCCCTTCACAATTGAACCGAAATGGGATTTCACAGCAACATCAGTTAGATTATCCTTTGCCCACTCATATAGCTCAGTTGATTTAAAAATTAGTCCCACATTTGTGTTGGCTCCCTTATCCCCGGACCGGGCATGAGCGATGTCGTAAAGTTTAACTTTCAAACCTGTAATGCTTTCTCACTTTTTCAATAACGTTCCAATTGCAGGACAGTCCTTTTGGAAATGTAACCATATCTCCAGCTCCAAATTCAACCTCACCATTGTCCGTAGATACCTTTACCTTTCCCTCAAGCAGATAACAGACTTCTGTCTCTGAATAGGACCATGGGAATTCGAATGGTTCACATTCCCAGATGGGGCAAGTTGAGATTTCCTGAATTTCTTCTTCAGTTGGTTTTTTGATTTCTAATTTCATTTCGTCTCTAATTTTTTTCAATTAAATAACAATTTGAAACAATTTCGCTCCGCTTCATTGTTTCACTCCAGCTAAGATTAAAAAATAAAAAAATTTAAACAGAAACAACTTTAACACTCACTTCAATTTCATCTTTCGGGATAAGTGTGGGCCAAAATGCAATCACATCCTGCGGTTTCGGTCTGCCACCTGCAAATCCAGTGACACCAGGAGGTCCTGTTGTAATCACCGGAGCAATCTCTTTACCAAATCTTGATACCTTCTCCCTATCATCATCCCGGACGCTCAGTCGCAGTACCACTTCAGGTAAATCCTCCGGAATTTCGGCGATTTCACCATGACATGCGCCCGTTCCCAGCAACTCGGACCTTTTCTCATCAAAGGTGCATCCGGAATTATTCAACCGTTTCCAGACAATGTTCGAAACAAGCTGTGCTTTTTCCACTGCTCTCGGTCCGCTGATCGTCAGTTCACCGGATGCCTTAAAACCGGCGTGATACGCCATGGAAACTTTGTAACTATCCGGTGGCGGTTCGCCGGAAACCTTGGAAACTTTTACCCTGTCTTTTCCATCCTCATCTAGAGTAAATGAAGTAAAGTCCACTACAACATCTGGTGAAATGTAGTTTTTCGGATCTCCCAGTTCGTAAAGGATTTGTTCTGATACCGATAATTTGCTTACTATTCCGCCTGTACTTTCGTGCTTTGTAATGACAAATGTTCCATCATTTTCTGCTTCTACAATAGGATAACCGATATTGGCAAAATCTTCCACCTCCCACCACCGGCTGTAGTTGCCGCCGGTTGCCTGAGCGCCGCATTCCACAATGTGCCCTGCTACAGTGCCTGAAGCCAGCAAATCATATTCCTTTCTACCCCATCCGAATTCATAAATCATGGGCGCAAGAACCAACCCTGGATCTGTTGACCTGCCGGTGATTACAATCTGAGCGCTCTCAGAAAGCGCATCAGCCAAAGGAAATGCACCGATGTAAACATTCGCTGCTGTGAGTGAATTTTTTCTGTATCCCAATGGTTCTCCTGAATCGAGATGTTCAAACAGGTGACCTTTTTCCAAAAGATCGGGGACACGACTTAATATATCGTCTCCTCCAACAATCCCAATTTTAATCTCACCTAAATTGTGATTTTGAATTACTTGTTTCAACGCATCCACACAAGCAGATGCATTCACACCACCGGCATTTGCTAAAACTTTGATATTTTTTTTAACCAATTCAGGCAGAAGCTGATCAATCATATTTACAAAATCCGTTGCATACCCCATATCAGGATTCCGCTTTTTCAACCGCTGCATAATGGACATGGTAACTTCAGCCAGATAATCAAGCATGAGATAGTGGATTTCGCCTCCACGAACCAGATTGGCAGGCGCATCAATACTGTCTCCCCAGAAGCCCTGTCCGTTGGCTAATTTGATTAATTTATTCACAGATAATTTGTACTAATAAACTTTTGAATAGTACAAGTCAGACTTGTAATACACTAAATGACGGTGTGGGCATTTTGGGCTGATGCTCACAGATTTCCAAAGCACGGATTAAAACATTTCTGGTTTCTGCCGGTTTGATAATTGCATCCGTCCACATTCGTGCGGCAGCATATCGTGGATCGCTTTGTTTGTCGTAATTTGTCTTGATTTCAGCCACCACCTTTTTTCTTTCTTCATCGCTCACTTCACCCTTCATTTTCGCAAACCGGATTTCAGCCAGTGTGTTGGCTGCCTGACTCCCTCCCATGACAACCAGTTTCGCAGAGGGCCACATGAACATAAACCGCGGATCATATGCCCTGCCGCTCATGGCATAATACCCGGCTCCGTAACTTCCGCCGATAATGACAGTTATTTTCGGCACAACACTGTTTGATACTGCTTGAACCATCTTTGCGCCATCTTTTGCTATTCCGCCCCATTCAGAATCGCGACCCACCATAAATCCGTTCACATCATGTAAAAAGATAATGGGTATCTTATCCTGATTACAGTTCATGATGAACCGTGCCGCCTTGTCGGAGGAATCGCTGTAAATAACCCCACCCATCTGCATTTCACCCTGGTGTGATTTCACTACTTTCCGCTGGTTTGCAACAATACCAACAGAGTATCCACCAATCCTGCCGTGCCCGCAAATAACCGTTTTTCCATATTCATCTTTGTAAGGTTCAAATTCACTGCCGTCAAGAATTCTTGCGAGAATTTCATTAACATCGTATGGAATTCCATTTTCGGAAACCACTCCATTCAAATCTTCAGAATCGTAAAGCGGATTTTTCGATGGTTTTCTGTTGAAATTCCCTGATTCACGCTCACCGATGGCTTCCATAAGATTCCTGATAATTTCGAGCGCCTCAACGTCATCTTTGGGATGATAATCTGCAGTTCCGCTGATTGCATTATGTGTGGTGGCGCCACCGAGTGTTTCGCTATCAATATCCTGCCCGATTGCAGCTTTCACCAGAGCAGGTCCTGCCAAGAACATATTCGACCCTTCTGTCATGATAAATTTATCGCACATAACCGGCAGATATGCACCTCCTGCAACACATGGTCCCATGACACTGGCAATCTGTGGAATACCCAATGCGGACAACCTTGCATTGTTATAAAAAATCCTGCCGAAATGTGCTTCATCCGGGAAAACCTGATCCTGAAGCGGAAGGAATACCCCGGCTGAGTCAACGAGGTAAATAATAGGTAAATTATTTTCCAAAGCAATTTTCTGTACTCTTAAATTTTTCTTCAATGTCATTTCAAAATAAGCGCCCGCTTTTACTGTTGCATCGTTGGCAACAATGGCGCAGTCATGACCTGAAACTTTTCCGATTCCGGCAACTACACCTGCAGCAGGCGGAGAACCATATTCCTCATACATTCCCCAAGCTGCATAAATACCGAGTTCTAAAAATTGTGCATCTTTATCCAGCAGTTTTTCAATCCGTTCCCTTGCCGTTAATCTTCCCTTTTTGTGCTGAATTTCAATCCGTTTGCTCCCGCCCCCCTCACTTATTTTATTTTCTTCAGATTTAAACCGCTTTAAATTGTCCTCCATCCATTTCCGGGTTCGCTCAACATTTTTCGGATTCCAATTCTTTATGTCAGTGCCGATCGTTTTCATTTTCGTTGTTTACTCTAATTCGAAGTTTTAATACAATATTTTATTCTGTCCAGCTTCCGATTGATTCATACTTAGCGTGCCGTGTGCTGATTAGTTTCTCATTGTCAAAATGAGATAAATCGCTCAATTCTTCCAGAATAACTTTTTTCACTGAATCCGCCATCATCTCGTAATCCCTGTGAGCTCCTCCCAATGGTTCAGAAACGATTCGGTCACAAATTCCCATTTCCTCCAAATCCTGTGCTGTCACTTTCATGGCGTCTGCCGCTTGTTCTGCTTGTTTGGCGTCACGCCAGAGAATGGCAGCGCACCCTTCCGGACTGATAACAGAAAACCACGTATTCTCCAGCATTATAAGCCGGTCACCGATTCCGATTCCTAGGGCACCACCGCTGGCACCCTCACCAATAACGATAATCAAAATCGGCACTGTTATCATTGTCATTTGTAAAATGTTCTGGGCAATTGCTTCCGCTTGTCCCCGTTCTTCAGATTCTATCCCAGGATAAGCGCCGGGGGTATCCACAAGACAAATAATAGGACGGTTATATTTTTCTGCAAACTTCATCACCCTCAATGCTTTACGGTATCCTTCAGGATTTGACATTCCAAAATTCCTGTAAATATTCTCTTTTGTATTTTTCCCTTTCTGATGGCCTATATAAACAACTTTCTGCCCATCAAGAGTACCAAATCCTGCTACTATAGATTTGTCATCTCCAAAATATCTGTCCCCATGAAGTTCAAAAAAATCTGACGACCATCGTTTAATATAATCAAGTGTGTAAGGTCTTTTGGGGTGCCGGGCAATGAGGACTCTCTGCCAGCGGTTTAGATTTGAATAAATCTTCTGGATCAGCTTTTTATGTTTCTGCTCCAATCGGTTTATCTCGGGAAGAAGATCAGTCTGACCCGAATCGTTCAATAATTTAAGATCGGCTATTTTTGTTTCCAACTCCAGAATTGGTTTTTCAAAATCTAATGCAAATTCAGCCATTGAATCGTCTCTCATAAAAAATTCTGAGTAGAATTTCTAAATCCAGCAAAAGTGACTGATTTTGCAGGTAGTAGGATTCGTAGTTGGTTCGTTCCTCCGGGGGAGTGAATATTGGTTTTATTTTATCTATTCCTGTTAATCCCGGTTTGCAAAATAAATGAAGTTTTTCAAGTCCTGTCTGTTCTAGTGTACTACCCACAAAACTAATTTTACCAGAAAATATGTTAAATAAAAGCGGTAGCTTTCTCACAAAACTGCTACGAGATGGTATAAGGGACGACTGGAATGACGATCCCTCCCTTCCCCAAAAATTAACATGTTCCCACTTCGGATACTTCATCTTTAAAATTAGATATAACGGGCTTAAAAGTACTATAAATAAACCGGACAAAACCAAATCAAATGAACGTTTACTAAATACATTAAACCTGTTGTAAAGGGAAAATTTTACATCAACAACCGGAATATCACCAATCTCCTCGGTGAATGCTTTGCCAAGCAACAGGTCTCTCTCACGGGGAACAATTCGATAATTCAATCGAAGATCACACGTATCCGTCATTATTTTCTGGATTTCCTCATTGGATGTATCTGAAGTAAAGATCAATTCACGGACATGGTATGCATTGATAATTTCCCTCATGCTCGTTCTTGATCCAAGCACCGGGAATTCATTGATATCTTCTGAGAATAAGTTCTTTTGATCATTTTGATTTTCCATGGCGGACCCAGATATTACAAAACCGGCAAAATCCAGTCCTGTATCTAATCGTATGTTTATCCTTTTTGCAATCCGCCTTCCTTCAATACCGGTACCGTAGACTACAACCCTTCTTGAAAACAGGGGGAACTTCCCAATTTGTACCGTTCTCAAATATCCCTTCGCAAGCAGGAAATGGAGAATGAGTCTCCAACCTGTCATCAGGACGAGAACAATTCCCGATGCTGTGATGAGTACAAATCTTGAAAATGCGAATTGTTTGAAAAAGTAAGTAAAGGTCACACACAGTAAAAAACTAACCCACGATGTGATGACAGCCCTGTGATAGGAAAAAACGTGAGTGGAATACAATTGAAAAATATACCCAACAAATAACCACAATGCGGTGTAAATAAAAAGCACCGGAATATAAGACGTGAAGAATGGTTCCATATTTCCAAATCTGAGAGGTATGGCAATGCCGAATGATAAAACAATTATCATCAAATCTATGAGCGCGGGAAAAGTCTTGACAGTGGTAGTGCTGATTATTGCATATATCCTTCTCAGGAAAATGCCCAGTTTCAAAGCCCATCTCACTGCAAAAGAAGTTGAAGGTGAAAAATGTTTTTCTACGAATAGAGTCATTGCGTCATAGAAGTTTTTTACCGCATCAAAGTGGGCTAATTTTACACTTTCACCTTTGTAATGAATAATTTGCGTTTGGGGAACATAATATACCTCGAATCCGGTTTCCTTTATTCGATAACAAATATCCAAATCTTCCCCGAACATGAAAAAGGATTCGTCGAATTTTCCTGCTATCTCAAGTGCAGTTCTGCTAAAAAACATACAGGATCCACTAACGGCGTCAACCTTTTGTGTTTCATCCGGATTGAGGTAAGTCAAATTATATTTCCCAGCACACCGGGATTTTGGAAACAGGCTGCTAAGTCCGAGTACTTTCGGCAATGCGACCAAGGGTGTTGGAAAACTTCGCTTGCAGGTAATTTGCAATGAACCGTCTGCATTGAGAATTTTGGGACCGCACAATCCAACCTTTGGATGGTGGGACATATAGTTCAATAAAACATGTAATGTTCTCTCCTGAATAACTGTGTCAGGATTAAGGATAAAAATATAATCTCCGGAAGAAACATCTATCCCCTGATTGACAGCTTTTGCAAAACCTTCATTCCGTTTATTCTCAATTATTAAAACATCTTCAAACCGATTTGAAACGAAATCTACTGAACCATCAAAGGAATTGTTATCAACAACGATGATTTCCAATTCTGCTTCAATATCCGATTTATAAATCGAGTCAATGCAATTGACCAAAAAATCCATAACGTTGTAATTAACAATAATGACAGAGATTTTATGATGGGTATTTTGATTGTTCTTCAATTTATTTATTCCACCTAAAGATTTTCCATATTTTCAGTCTCCATACCATAAAAACAGCTTCAAACACAATGGAGCGGTTCATTTTAGATTCTCCAATAGTGCGGTCTATAAATATGATGGGAATTTCCTTTATTTTATATCCTTTATGCCATGTCCTAAAGTTCATTTCGATCTGAAATGAATATCCTCTTGAACGGACTTTATCAAGATCCAATGATTCAAGAACCTCTTTCTTCCAGCATTTAAATCCGCTTGTTGCATCGGTAAGTGGCATGCCTGTCACAATCCTTGTATAGAGATTTGCGCCGTAGCTGAGGATTAACCTTCTAATGGGCCACTTTACCACGCTAACTCCATCACAATACCTGCTTCCGAGTATTAGATCATTATTTGCTAATCCTCGCACCATTTCAGGTATATCGCCCGGATTATGAGACATGTCTGCATCTATTTGAACAATGGCGCCAAAACCGTTTTGAATTGCATACCTGAATCCGCGGATATAGGCAGTACCCAAACCAAGTTTTCCTTCACGCTCTATTAAATGGAGGCGATCATAGCGTTTCTGCAAATCACGAGTATAATCTGCCGTACCATCAGGGGAATTATCATCAACAACAAGAAGATGATAATCCGGATTTATTTTAAATACTTTTTCAACCAGTTCACCGATGTTCTGCCGTTCATTGTACGTCGGCGTAATAATGATTATCTTCAAACGTTAATGCCTTCCTTCATTTTCTTGAGGCAATATTCAATATTATACAAACGTAATCCAAATGTTTCTTCTATTTTTTCCGTTAGCAATCCCGAGTTCAGCGGCCTGTCAGCTGCTTGATTAAGTTCTTTTGTCAGAACAGGTTTGATCGTGGATTGATCCACTTCAAATACTAACGCGATTTTTTGCGCGAATTCAAACCTGTTCAGAAATTCTGAACCGCCATAATTAAACAAACCTCTAACGTCCAAAAGGATTGCAAGTTTGATTGCTTCTGCCAAACCGTTTATCCAGGTGGGATTATTTATCTGGTCAGTTACTACCTTAATTTCATTTTTCTCTTTTAACGATTTTACAACCCAATCAACAAAATTTGGCTTATTTCTTGCGCTGTTTCCGAAAAGAACATTCGTCCTGAAAATGACGTGGGGATTCTGACTTCCACGGATTTCATTTTCTGATGCCAGCTTTGTTCTTCCGTAATAATTAATGGGATTTGGTACTGCATCCTCATAGTACGGTCCGTCCTTTCCATCAAAAACATAGTCAGTAGAAATATGAATTATTTTAGTCTGAGAATTCCTAATGGACTCCAGAATATTTTGAACGCCTTTCACGTTGATGTTCCACGCAAGTTCCTTGTTCCTTTCGCATCCATCCACATTTGTATAGGCAGCCAAATTGACAACTATATCCGGGTAAAAAGTGTGTATCACATCCTTCACTCTATTTTTATCGATAATATCAAGTGACTGAATATCACAAATATAGGGGACTTCATCAGGGATATTCTCTCCAGTCGCCAAAAGCTGAAAGGTGTGCTCAAGCGCTTTGACTACCGCCTCACCAAGAAGTCCAAATGCTCCAGTGATTAGTACTTTTTTTGCCATCTTAGATTGAATTCAAATTTGTCAACATTAAATTTAAAATAAACCATTAATACTTGGAATATTTGTTAGCAATCATCACCTGCTGACAGAAAATGTCTGTGCAAGCATATCCAACTCCCTCAATAGGAGTAATTTGTTCTCACCGGGATGAAACATCAATAAATTAACATGATAGATTCTTTTGGTCAAATTATCATAAAAGATGTATGATTTGAACGGTCCGCCTTTTATATCGGTTTTGTGTTCCCAGAGACCATTGACCAGCCACGAATCCCACTTGTTAAATCTGGATCGTTCAACGGAAAAATAATAGTCTGAAATTTTCAATGCCTTGAGATTCAATTCGAAAAAAAGATGTACAGTGTTCGATGCCTGGCTTTTACTCAAATTGAAATCCTGATCAACGTCCTGCCACTGAATTGACAACCATCGAATAGGGAACGCTCTGCCTAACTTCACAAAATGATTGTCAGGATCTTCTTTGAGCAATGTGTAATCTCTATCAACTCTAATACACCATCCGTATTTATCAAATAATTCTGAGGTTAGTTTTTTATCTTCGATTTTCCCGAATAATCGTTTTTTTTGTCTTTCATATAGTGCTTCATCAAACCATGAAAATATTGAATCGCTCTTTTCTTCAACAAAAGCTGAAATTGTGTTTTTATTTTTTCCAGTAACAACTAAGACTAACTGGTCTCTTGCGAATACATCCGAGACTGAAAAATATTCTGGTCCACCCTTTCGAAGCCGGGCCACTTCTTTCTTGCCAAATACTTTGGTAACCAGCGGAGTCACAGAGCTCTCAGGTTTTAAATCAGATAAAATAATCAAATTATGATAGTGTTTGTATTCAGAAAATTTATCGGGGTTTACAAATCTAAAATCAAAAATAGTTTCAGCAGAAGGTATGTAAATGATTCTGTTAAATACAGAGTCGATTGATCGTTTTAAACTAAATCTCATTTCTTCAGTTGAAAATATTATAATTTCATTCTCCACGCCTTCACCCCTCGGCCTAAACTGACACTGTGTAATAATCAGCGCAAGAAAAACTGCTGCAAGAAAATACGTTATTTGATATTTATTTTTTCGGTTGACCATCACGCCAACACAAAATTAGCTGATTTTTTTTCAAGAATGACATCCAAAACTACTATTTTTACTTCATCACCTAATCGAAATTTTCTCTGGCTTTTTCTTCCTAACAGGGAAAAGTCTGTGTCATCAAAAATGAAATCCTCCCGCGGTAATTTTTCAATTGAAATAAAACCTTCCACCATGGAATCTTTTAATTCCACAAATAATCCGGCAGATACAACACCGGAAATAATCCCATCAAACGTTTGACCGATCCGCTGGGTAAGCCACCTGATTTGTTTCATTTTGATGTAATCTCTTTCAGCATTTACTGCAAGAATCTCTGCTTGAGTTGAAACACTGGCAATGGAACTTAATTTCTCCTCACTTATTGTGAATTTTTGATTGAAAATATATTTTTTAATCAGCCGATGAACAATGAGGTCGGGATATCTTCTGATGGGGGAAGTGAAATGTGTGTAATTCCAGAATGCCAATCCAAAATGCCCCCTGTTCTCAATGCTGTAACATGCCTTTGCCATGGTCCTTAAAACAAGAGTTTCTATCAACGTGTTATAAGGAGAATCTTCTACACTGGCGAGAATATCACGAAAAACTGAAGACGTTAATTTTTCACTGTGTCCTTTATAAATTCCTATTTTTCGTAGAAAAGTCAGAAACTTTTCAACCTTTTCAAGTGACGGCTTATCGTGAATTCTATAAATAAATGGCAATGATTCATCATTTTTCACTGGTATTTTTTCTGCGACTAACCTGTTTGCCAGCAGCATCATTTCTTCAACAATGCGGTGACTTTCCAACCTTTCACTTGGATGAATCTCATGTGGCATTCCATTCTTGAATGTGAAAATCGGCTCAGGAATGTCAAAATCAATACTTCCCCATTTCTCTCTCTGGTTGAATAAATGTTTGGCAATTTTATCCAGTTCATTCAGAATTTTCCCAATCTTAGATTTGTCATTATTATCGATATAATTCTGCGCTTTTCGATAAGTCAATCTTTTGTGATTCTTTATGGCGGATTTGTGAAATGACACATCTTCAATGCCGTACTTTTTATTGAGAGTAATCAGTACTGACAGCGCTAAACTATCCTGCCCGGGAGTTAATGAACATAAATCCGATGAAAGATTCTCAGGCAGCATATGTACTGCTCCCTCTGCGAAATAGACCGTCGTTCCGCGTCTTGCTGCTTCCCTGTCAATTTCAGAACCTGACCGGACAAAATGGCTCACATCCGCAATGTGAACTCCAAGGATTGTCTGACCTCTTGAATTCACCTCCAGCGACACGGCATCATCAAAGTCTTTTGCACTTTCCGGATCAATGGTAATGCAAAAAGTGTCCCGTAAATCCTGTCTGTTTTTTAACTCATTTTTTATATCCTTTTGACTGAATGAACTGGCTTCAGTTTTCACTTTCCCGGGAAATTCAGACAGCAAATCGTATTTAAAGCAGACCACTTTCATATCATCCAGAGGATTATTCATAGATCCAATTTTCTCAGTAATTTTAACTTCAATGGGATTTTTTCCCTTATTCCATTTAATTACCGAAGCTTTCACCACATTATTCTCTTTTAACCGGATATTAGATTTTCTGCTGATTAATATTCCTCTTTTTGGCGTTACCGGTTCAATATCAAGAAAATATGCTCCATTTTGTTTTATGACGGTTCCAATAAAATAATCCGACCCTCTTTCAATAATTTTTATAATTCTCCCTTCACGATTCGATCCAATCATCCCACCCGGAAGGAGTTGGACCTTCACAAAATCATTATGAATTGCACCAATTAAATTTCTGGTATGGACAAATATATCTTCTCCATCGTCCTGTAAAACAAAACCGAATCCCTTCCGGGTCAATACAAGTTTCCCCTCAAAATGCGCTTGATTTCCAGTCCAAATATATCCCCCTTTTCTCGCCTTTATTATTTGTCCTGCTTCGATTAATCTCTTCAATTCATCCCGGAAATCTTTCTT
This sequence comes from uncultured bacterium, assembly GCA_964468655.1. Lineage (GTDB taxonomy): Bacteria > Fidelibacterota > Marinisomatia > Marinisomatales > CAYXUG01 > CAYXUG01. Next base: position 22,176 of record CAYXUG010000007.1, read on the forward strand.
TTCCCAGTCAGAAATTTTAAGATGTCTAATCAGATCACGCCGTGGGTACATCTGCCCGGGGTGACGTTTAAAAAATCTTAGTATCTTTTCTTTCAATTTAGAATTTCCCCATTAATTGAATGTGAATTTTTCCTTTTCCAGGTCTGTCATCACGATTTACTGCATACTCTAATCGCAGTACACCTATCGGCGTTTTCTGCTGAATACCAAATCCTGCTGAAAGAGGAATTTTGATTGACACATTGTACCACCCAATATCTGAAAATAGGTATAAAAAATTGATTTGGGATGAATGTTGTCTAATTTCATTCTGTATCACATAATACCAGTTTGATATAAAGCTCTGCTCCAAATATCCTCTTAGAGTAGAAGCACCGCCGAATTGAAATTGTTCACTTTCAGGGAGATTTTTGTCTCCAGGAAGATCGCTATAGCCCCCCAACCCTCGTGAGGCAATAATCACTTTTTTAAAAAGTGATTTAATAAATTCATGTTTTTGAGTTAACCTGTACAAAACGTCTCGTGAATCCTCCTTTGTTTCAAATTTACCCAACTCAAGCTTCCATTGGAAATAAAATCCTTTATCCGGATTCCACCTGTTATTCCGCCTCTCCCAAATATTTTCTATATTAAATGATGACAGGTTGTGATCGGTTAATCCGATATCTTCACTGGAATCAGTAACAGTGACTTTCGTTTGCCCTCCTCCGATATACCATTTCCCAAATTTTGAATGTGAATTAACCAGTGAATATTCTGTCACCTGCCTTAAATACAGTCCGCTGAAAAGATTTTGATAGTACGATAATTTGATCCCAAAATTGAGTTTCCAAAAAAGAGGGTTCTCATATTGGGTTGATATAATCTGAGAATTCTCATCTTTCCTCTGCCACCAGAAATCCATCATTGAAGCTGAGCGAAATGTGTTTTCGAGGTGTATTCGAATATCTCCAACAAATTGACTTTTACCACCTTCTTCGGGCTGAATGCCAACAAATCCTGAAAATGTATTTGAAAATGTCTCTTTCATAGGAAGTACCATTGCGATATTTTTCTGTCCGAAAACTGCATAGTAAGGATTTCCAGTTTCCTCCAAGAATGAATAACTTTTAATCAATTCCGATGACCGCCGTAATGTGCGAAATGAAGCAGTTTCATTTTTTAATGATGAAAATAATCTGTCCAGTTTCTTTTTCTTCAAACTGCCTGTGCCAAAAGCTACAATTGAATCAATATTTGTTTTTTCAGAATTTGACATATCATAGACAGCTACTACATCATTGTTCTCATTTTCAGAAAATCCTAAAGAAGATAATTCAGCAGTTCGATGTAAATATCCATTCTTCTGATTATGAGATTCAAATTCCACCACTATTTTTGTTAGAGCAGAATCACTTTCAATTTGAATGTGTTTGATTGAATCCAGATCTAAAAAGTTGATTTTAAGTGTAAACTCCCCCGCACTCAAAAGAGCAATACTAATGAAAAGTGATAAATTAAAAAGACGCACTTAATTCTCCTGTAAATGAAAATACACCATCATGAAGAGAATCCTTCAAATAGAAAACATTCAATGTGGATGATAAATTGTTTTCAAATTGTAAGATACCAGTAATGGTCAATTTGAGATTTTCACCAATGAGATTTCCCTGTGCCGCTTCAGGGGGTAATGAGGACGCAAGTTGCACCGGAGAAGTAACACTGTACCAGTCCACCGAAGATTGGATTCTCCCTGACTTATTACTAAAAAGTTTTGATTGAATTCCTAGTCCAAATAAGGTTGTTTCAAATTTTTCGATGGAATTTTGTCCGGAATCGAATCCAAATCTAATATCACCTCCCCACTCAAATCTCTTAGACATTCGCCACCTCAAACCATTTTCGAAAAACGTGCTGTTCACATAACGCTCACTGGCTGAATTGGAAGAAACCACATCATTTCTGCTCCAGCTGGTAAGACCTGAAACTGTCAAATTTCTCTTTATAGCATCTTCCATTCTACCTGAATAAAACTGACTGGTTTTGTCAAATGATTCATTCAAACTGATGTGATTTACATCTTTTAGATATCGCTGGCTTAACTGGATTTTTCGATTTGACAACCGTGGAGAATATGTCACCTCCTGATGAACAGCGATTCTCGAAAACTGAATTGAATTCATGTTTAGGTCTGGGTGAATTATTTGCTGTAGTGAAATAGAATTTCCATTAAAATCACTGTTTCCGATGAATTTCCATGTTAATGATTTTATGAACGGAACCCGCGTGCGTTCAAAATCAAAAAAAAGTTTCAGTCCTGTTTTCAAGTGGGAAGAGGGAGTTCTGATCCCCGACAGAACAGTTCTTTTAATAAAATCACCTTCAATATCCGGGGAATATTGATCATAATCTGAATCATAACGATAATTCCCCAATCCGCTGCCTACTGAATCATAAAAAACTATTTTCTGCTCAAACAGGGATTCCTCAAGTTTGAGATCCAATATGGAGTTTACAATCCCATGTCTTGGTGTATATCCAATGGTTCCACGGGCAAGTCCATATTGCTGGTTTTCATTATCGTTAAAAAATGATTTAATTTTGTATTTCATTGTAAGGTTTAACTTTAACCCGGACTGGTATTGAGTTTTAAAATCAACCATAGCTAAGGTGTCATGGGATATTTTTTCCCATTCGACATTTGTTTCAGATAGATTATAATCCATTCTCACCTGCACTCCTGCTTTTGCATTAAAATTTGATCCGTCAATATTGATTCCAATTCCATTCTCATGAAATTTAAAATCGTCACTTCTTTCTTCGGTTTGGGATATGAAATAAGGATGAATATTCCCCGGCAGCATGGAAATGGAAAACAGGTCTCTTTGCCAGACAGATTCTCCAATTAAGTATTCTGAAACTCCCAAATCACCGCGTTTTGACTGTGTATGTTCAAACTGTAATTCAGGAATCCATTTTGTAGATGAATAGTGGAAATACTGCTGTCTGTTTATTTTTTGAATTCCATCGTTATAATTCCCATTCGAAACTCCGGTTCTGAAAGAATCACCAAGTTTATGACCTATTTCATATTCTGTAATTGAAATATTACCCCCCGAACCTTCAACCGTACTTAAATCATTTAAATTCCACTCCCTGTCAAATTCTACTTCTCTACTCCTTTGAAGGGATGAAAACTTGGAATTTTCATTACTGGAAGAAAATTTCAAATTAAGACGACCTAACTGCTGGGGAAGAATTAAGAAGTGTTTTACAGTTACAGCGCCGGCTAATCCATCATTATCGTTATCATTTAAGTCTGAATAGAGGTTCAAATCGTTTTGTGAACCGGCAATTTCCAAGTTAATCTGTGAGGAATCACTGAAGTTCAAGTTGAACGAAAAATCAACTATTTGATGGTTTTTTGGAGGGTTCAAAGGTCTCCACGGTACATAGAAATCCAGAGAATTATCTCTCTCCGAAATAGGAACAAATTCGAAATAAATTTCACCCGTTTCTGATATTTTCTTTTTGTATTCACCCTCAGGTCCCAAATTATAAAAGGTCACGGAATACTTATTTTCAAAAATAACTGGTTCGTCATTACCTAAATAGACAAAAATGGAATCATCCGAATTGTCAGGATTTGGATGCTTAACATATTGACCGGAAGAATCCTCTACAGCAGTGATAAATCTTGTATAGTCAACAGAATCGCCTGCATCAGTTAATAAATCCAATTCATCATCGTTTAGTTGTTGATTGACCTCTGGTTCAATTCCATCCATTTCCCTGATCCAGCCCATTGACGCAGTAATTCTATCATTGAAAATTTGCTTATTCATTTCGATACCACTCACCTGTCGTGGAAAAATAAAATCTGAAAATTCAAATTCAACGATGATTCTGCTGTTCACATCTATGATTCGCTTCGCTGTAAAAGTTATTTCAGAAGTTGAGTAATCAATGGTAAAGTCATTATTTTCTCCTCGAACCAACAATTCGCCATTTAACCAGACTTTTTCTGTTCCCGCAAGAACAATGATATTCCGCGAATTATTTTCGCCGGAGAGTTGATATGGACCCTGATTCTTATCTATTCCCGAAATTTTATTTTTTTTGTACTTGCCCTGCGATTTACCAAAAAAACTTCTAAACTCCACCTGATTATTTTTATAGTGGAAATTCATTCCCTCAAGACGTTTTGAAAATGCCATATATCTGTTATTTTTATTCTCTATCTCTAAATCTCCAGCAGTGATAGTGAAGCTTGCATGGTACACTTCAAGATATACTTTATCTATTTCACTTAATGTTCTTGTGTCACCTTCAGGTTGGATTGGAGTATTTTGATCTGACAGTGTTCCTGCAACGGTCAACTTTTCAGACAAACGCCCCTGCATGGACAATTGCAGTCCACCGTCCAAAGTCATTCCACCAAATGAAGATACGGAGATTCCTCTGGAAAATGTTCCGCTGGTAATTAATGGATATGATGGTTCCTGAACAGATGATTTAATTTCAACTGGATCATTCTGTTTTCTTGTGAATGCATTGTCTAAATGCGGAAATTGAACAATAGCCGGACCCAACCTCGTTGGTATGGGAATATGTAAGTATTGATAGAATACATAATAATAAGCCCCCTCTGTTTCAATATCCTGCAGAATAATCTCTCCTTTCACATGATTGAAGTTGAACCCCGTTACTGTGGAATCTCCTCTAAAAATTTTTAATGTATTGTCTAATACAGAATCACGGGTGAGTTTTATAGACTTATGGTTATTTTCAACCCAAACTGAATCGATATTGGATTCAATCGAAAATCTACTGCTTCCAGATAAATTTTCAGATAGAATTAGAATACATGAAATAATGAATAACCTGTTAATCAACAGTCCTAAGTTGGTTGGAATATATTTTACCGGAAAGCTGGTCAATTGCATAAATGGAATTCTTATGGATCGTAAAATCAATAAACTCATAAGTTTGATCCAACCTGTTGGCGTTTAATATCTCACTAAACTCAACAAATTCTGGCTTTACCACCCACAACATTCCTGTTTGTGATAAAATTAACCAACTATTTCTCCACCAATGAACAAAGTAATTTTGGTCATCCGGGAGAGAAAGCCGGTAATCAATTTGACCATTTCTTGACAGGATTATAAATTGCCCCATTCCTCTATCTATCACGCCTATTTGGTTAGCTGGATTCACTGAGCAATCGCTGATTTTTTTAAATCTTGAATTGGCAAATGGAATATTCCCAGTCGTAAACAAAACAACCCCCGTTGTTGATATTAAAGAAACATCCCACTGTTGAGAGGAAACTACCACAATTTCACCTAATGGATTGATTGCAATTTTTATGGGGAAAAAGATAGGGTCTATGTCAAAGTGATCAGTGTGAAATTCCGAGATATAATTTAATTTTCTGTCAAACCGAATTATTCTGTTGGACCCATAATCACAGATATACACATCATTACCTCCTGATATCGCCAAATCCGTCGCAAAAATGAAGGTTTCTCCCTCGTCTCCCCATCCACCTGATTCGTTCGACTCAGATCCATTTTTAGGGAAATAATGGATTGAGTAATTGTTGTCATCCAAAATATAGATATCACCGAACATATTCACTGTTATCTGTGAGGGAGAAATCTGATTCTCAGCATGATTCCAAATCAATTCCTGGGTCCATCCATCGGTAAACACCTGGGCTGATAACAGATGTACCAGCATCAAGATTATTATCTGACCTTTTTTCATCGTTATGAAGAATTGTAAGCGAAAGTCAGGAGGAAGTTTCCGCAGCACCAGATTCTGATGAGGTACTGTATGTTTTATAAAACAAATATGAGCCAATGCCCACCATCATGATGGATATTACCTGAGCCCCGCTCAATCCAATAAAATACTGTGTGTTGGTACGGATAAATTCAATTAAAAATCTTTCCCAACCAGCAAGAATGAGATAGATAAAAAATAGTTGCCCGTGGGGTGACGTTTTCACACGCAATCGCCACAAAATGGTGAATATGATGATTCCCATGGTGAATTCATAAAGCTGCGTCGGATGGACAGGCACTAGAGTCGGTGGGACTCCATTGGGGAACGCAATAGCCCACGGCAGATCAGATACAATACCATAATCGTCACCCACAAGAAAACAGCCAACTCTGCCGATGGCATATCCCAAAATCAATAGTGGAGCCACTATGTCTGCAAATTCAAGCCAAGATTCACCCCGTTTTTTTATAAGTACAGTAACAGCAAGCATTCCCCCCATTAAACCGCCTAAAAATACAAGTCCGGAGCCGCTGAAAATCATTCCAATGGGATCATTCACAAATAACCTGTAGTTCTCAAACATATAATAAACTTTTGAGCCTAGGATTCCGCCTAAAGCCGCCCAAAAGACTATGTCCCCTGCAAGTGCTTCTGATTTATTCCTTCTCTTTAATTCATGCTTCAGAAGTTGATAATCTACTAGGAATGCCACTACCAGCATGGTGCCGAAAGAATAAATTTTTATTGGACCGATTTCAAACAGGATTGGAATCATTAAACTTTACGACCACATTTTGAGCAATAATGGTCATCACTTTTTATGAGTGTATTGCATTTTGCACATATTTTCGAATTTTTATTTCCGGTATTTTGTATCGGTTCACTTCTCACTGACCTCCAATATAACCATCCTATGATGATAGATAAAACGGCTAATACGATTAACGGTGCATAGAGAGGCAGTTTATACCTAATCACTTTTTTTTCGGTTGCTGGGTTTGGTTTCTCTTGCGTACCTAATGATTGGAGTCTTTCTTCCAAAATATCTTTGCTTAATATTCCAGTTGGATTTCGATACGAGAAGGATACTGTTTTTGTTCCTCCGGCGGGAAGTGGTCCTACTTGAACCCTGCTGTATTGGATTCCATAACCATCAAAAAACGATTCTACAGATTCTTCAAACTCAAAATCTTCTGCCGCTAGGGGGTGCTGCACAGCTAAGTGGAGTGTTGTGACGGATACATTAAATCTAATATCAAATGTTACTTTCCTCAACGCTTCCCCGCTGAACGGATTAAAGATAACCTGTAATTCAAACATCTGTGTTACAATTGTCTCACGAATCCATTTTTCACTATCGACTTCAATAATATCCACCGGTTCAAGCGTTACAGGTGGTTTACGATTACCAGCAAAAACTCCACTTTCAGATTCATGCGGAATTAGTATTTCTAAGTTGAAGGGAAGATAGGAATCCTTAACAGTTCCTGTGTAAACCACTTTGATTCCCGGACCATCATTTTCTGGAAATACGGCAATAATAAAATCTTCAAAAGGGGATTCCTCACCGGGAAGAATTACGCTCAAAACCAGCAGGATAACTATTAAAGTTAAAAATTTCATTTTAAATCAAGGTTAGTTCAATAAATTTATTCAGAAAATTTTTGAGCAGTAAATTTATAAAGAATGGTATCTTCACTCTTCCAACTTTCTGAGGGTAAACCTGCTTTTAAACATGTTTGACTGACAAAAGTTGTAATATCCCAATCTTCTTCTTCAGCTACTTGTGGAAGCAATAAACCTCTATAATCTGCTTTCTCTACCATGAGGCCATCCCTCCCAATCTTTATATCATCAATATTAGTAAATATATCTGGTTTGGAAAGAATTGAAATTTCAATTTTCAGTTGCTCAACTATCGATAAATCAACCGATGGAAACCGGGGGTCATTCAACGCAGATGATAGAGTTAAATCATAAATCTCTTTATCAAGTATATTGATAGGTTCTACTCTTCCAACGCATCCTCTCAATTCATCAATCAAAGTTATCGTAACAAATACACCATGTCGATTTTTGAATTCAGGATCTGTGGTGACCGGTTTCACCGAATCAATTTGTTTTATTTCCCGGTTAAGTGACCACCTTGAGAGTTTTAATGCTTCCTTTTCTCCTTTTTCTGATAAAATCATTTATTTAGTTTTTGAAAAATCCCATTGAACAATATCCAACAACTTTATCCTTTGGACCTGCCGTATCTCCCGAATTCCTCAAATCAAGTAATTCCATGGAAATATCTTCAAAGGACTCAATTGCTTCCAGCATTGCCAGCAACGGACCGAATCCGCATGCCTCAATTTCGCCATCATTAAATGCTTTCCATAGGGATTTGTCATCCCTTGTTAACATCAAATTACAGATTTTCTTATCCATGTTTTGGGCAATTTCATAGGAGTGGTAATGAGACAAATCGGATGATATAACAACCGGTATGTTATTAGAAATGTAATATTGAAGTATCTGACTTGCAGCATTAACCGTTTCTTTCGTTTGATGTCCCATCATTATTGGAATTATTTCCCATGAATTTTTAATTATATGCTGGAGAAACGGAAGCTGAACTTCAAGTGAATGTTCATGATCGTACCCAATATTCGAACGGATTATCATCTCGTGTTTTAAAAGTTCCGAGATATCTTCATGTGATAAATTCACAATGCCATATGGTGTTTCCAAACTGTCAAATTTACAAATAGAAAGTTCTTTAAATCCTACAAAATGGCTTGGCGCCAAAATAACGACTTTTTTAATCTCCTTTTTCTCAAGATACTTATAAGCATACGCTGCAACGGGACCCGAATAAATATACCCTGCATGGGGAACAATAAAACCAACCGGTTCTCCTTTTTGAGACATCGGTGCTTTATCCAGGAATGATTGAATTGACCCGGTAAGTTGTGATTTTTCCGAGGGGTAGAAAGTCCCGGCAACAGCCGGGTATCTTATATTCATTCAGCCACCGTCATTCTGAAAACAATGATAAAATCGTAAACCATGTGAGAATATGAGGTTATACCGAAACCTCTCGTCGCATATAAAACTCCCAATAACACACCTGCAAATCCACGATAAATAAATGTTGTCATATTGTACATTTCACCAAATTCACCGATAAAATGAAACGCTGAAAACAATCCTGCTGAAATTAGAATTGCGATTGTCATTCTTTGCCATTTGGCCCATCCCAGCAATACTTTTAAACAAAGTGAAACTAAACTGATAATGACTACCCGAAATAAAAATTCTTCATACAAACCAGCGCCAATTGCCAATACAATTTGTTGTGAAAGCTGTTCTCCTGTGGGAAACATCAGTAACTTGGGAAAATATTTTAAGGATAAGAAAAGTAGCCCCCCCCACCCAGTCCCTTCCATCAGCATATAAATTAGATATTCTCCTTTTACAGTTGTCCCCCGCCATTTTCTTTTTTGCAGTAAAAAGGTAACCATAAATGCAGCGATAAATCCAATGCTGAGAATATACATCCCCCAGACTCCCAGCATTTCAAGAAGCTGGCGAAATAAAACATCAGCGCCGTTTCTGAGTGTCATCATCTGATTTCGACTCAGGAACAGCGTTAAAACTTCATAAAATCCAAAGAGTGGCAGCGTGAAGACAAAACTGTAAAATGGGGAATTGGACAACTTCCAGTATGATTGATTTTTTCTCACTTCAGGAAAATAATTTAGGTTGGAAAAATAATAAGAAAATTACTTGTGTATTCTACTAATATCAGCGCCAACTGAAGAGAATTTTTCTTCAATTCGCTCGTACCCTCTGTCAATGTGGTAAATCCTCGAAATTTCTGTCACTCCTTCTGCAGCCAGCGCCGCCAATACCAATGATGCGGATGCACGAATATCGGTTGACATTACATGCGCGCCTTTCAATGATTTTACACCATCCACAGTTGCTACATTATCGTTTAAACTTATTTTAGCACCAAGGCGGTTAAGTTCCGCAACATGGGTAAAACGATCGTTGTAAATGGTATCCGTTATGACAGACGTGCCATCAGCCAGAGACATAAGCGCCAGCCATTGCGCCTGAACATCTGTGGGAAATCCCGGATATACAGCAGTGGTTACATCAATGGGTTTCAACCGTTCAACTCTGTTTATTTTAATAAAATCATTTTCAACTTCAAGATTGCATCCTGCTTGTTCAAGTTTTGTGAAAATAGTTTCCAGATGATTTCTGTCCGCACCCTTAATTACCAGTTCATCACTTAAAAGAGTGCCAGCAATAAGGAAAGTCGCCGCTTCAACTCTATCGGGAATGACCTCAAATTCCACCGGCTTGAGTGCGCTAACACCATCAACAGTTAATTCGTGTGTTCCAATCCCCACTATTTCCGCACCCATTTTATTCAAAAATTCACAAAGGCAGATAATCTCCGGCTCGCGGGCTGCATTATGAATTGTTGTTTTGCCTTCCGCCAGAACCGCAGCCATAAGCACATTCCCTGTTGCGCCCACTGACGGAAATTTAAATGAAATTTTATTCCCCTTTAATTTTTCTGCTTTCGCAAGTATATATCCCTCTTCAAGATCAATTTGGACTCCCATCTGCTTCATGGCAGTGATATGAAAATCCACAGGTCTTGGACCCCATGCACATCCACCCGGAAGGGACACCTTTGCCCTGCCAAATCTTGCAACGAGAGGTCCAAGCACATAAAAAGATGCGCGCATTGTTTTTACGAGATCATATGGAGCTTCCGGGTTATGGCATTTCGTAGTATCAATTTCCAATGTGCTGTCCTTAAACTCAATTTCCGCTCCAATTATTTCCAGCAGTCTTATCATGGTTATGGTGTCTCTTAATTTTGGTACACGGCGAATGGTAAACTTGCCGGATGCCAGCAAAGCAGCAGCAAATATGGGTAACGCGGCATTCTTCGCTCCGCTGATTTGGACTTCCCCATTTAAGGACTTACCACCCTTTACAATAAATTTATCCATTTTGCTTTGACTTAAACTTTTCTGCGGACAATTTCGTGATGATTACAATTGTACCTCCTAAAATCACACCGGCTGAATCAGCGAGCCAATCCTCTAATGTTGTGATGCGTCCCGGAATCATACTCTGCCAGAATTCATCAATTATACCAAATAATATTCCGGCAGAAAACATGAGTAACACCGGAATTAGTTTGAATTCTACAACACATCGAAGAAGGAGTATTCCAAAAAATGTATACTCAATTAAGTGAACGAATTTATCTAGACCAAATAAAGGAAGTATTGGGAATGACTTTGCCGGAATGGAAGAAAGCAATAAAATGATAACACAATAAAATATGACTGAAGGGCGTAACTTAATTAAATTCATAAATCCTAATTATTCCTGGGATGATATTGAGTAAATCACTTGCGATTAGCCCTTTGAAACCGTGGGATTCTAATAGTTTATCCGCAGCTTTACCATGAATAAAAACGCCCAATTTGGAAGCAACCTCTGCAGGAATTCCCTGTGCAAGAAATCCGGCAATAAGACCAGTCAAAACATCTCCAGTTCCGCTTGTTGCCAATCCCTGATTTCCAGAATTATTGATAGTAATTCCTAAATTATCAGCCACTATTGTTGGCGATCCTTTCAGCACCCACACGCCTCCTGTTTTTTGAACACTTTCATGTAAGAAATTTATTGGTTCTGCTTTAATGTTCGATTTGTCAACATTCATCAACCGTGATGCTTCTCCAAAATGGGGCGTTAAAATAAATTCATTTTTGAATTGCCCGAATAATTTAGGGTTATTTTGAAACACAGAGAATGCATCAGCATCTATTACAAATGGTTTTTCACACAATTGAAACAATTTTCCTAAAAACTTTTTTGAATCATCATCAGTTCCAACACCAGGTCCAACAGCCACCACGTCGCACCATCCCAGTCTCGGCACTAAATCATTCACACAATCCTCATGGAAATTTCCGCTTCCGCGATCCGGAAGGGGACATGTCATTACTTCCGTCAGTTTGGATTCGTAAATATCATTCAGCGATTCGGGAACAGCGGCAACTACAAGCCCCGCACCGGAACGGAGCGCTCCCATTGATGCAAGACATCCAGCGCCTGTGAATCCTTTGGCTCCGGCTATGATGAGAACTTTCCCCTGTTTGTGCTTGTAAGTATCACGCTGAGGTGCCTTCAAATATTGGTAACACAGTGATTCATCAAATAGTTGGACATTTGTCTCAACGGGTTCAAATGCATCACCCGGATATCCAATATCAGCGACGGTGACATCACCCGAAAATAACGATCCATCATTAAACAACAATCCTCGCTTCAGGAATCCTATTGTTACTGTTGCATCTGCTTTTACAGCAGTTCCACATATATCTCCATTATCCGAATTGATGCCGGAGGGTACATCAATCGAAAGTGTCGGAACATTCGCACCATTAATTTTTTCAATCCAATTGGCAATATTCTCCCGAACCTCTCCACTGATTCCCGTACCCAGCAATCCATCTATAATAATGTCAAATTCATTTAAAGTAATTGAATCAGGATCACACTCAAATTTGATTTGAATTCCTTTATGGAGGCACTTAATCATAAAGGTTTTTGCATCTCCTGAATAATCGCTTTTTTTACAGGTTGAAACAATGGTTATCCGTGGAAACTTTTTAACTAATTTCAAACTGGCAGCAAACCCATCTCCACCGTTGTTTCCCTTACCTGAAACGATGAGAATCTTATCTCCAATTTTTGACTGCAATAATGATGCAATTTCATCAGCTACAGCATGTCCTGCCATTTCCATTAACGATTCTCCCGAAATACCAAGATTATTCATTGTGAATTCATCAACCAACCGGGCTTCTTTTGAAGTCAGTATTCTCATTTTACTTGAGCGAATGCCGTGGCAGTTGCCAATTTATCTGTGTGAGAAATGGATACTTCTAATTGATATTTTGAGCTGATTTCTGAGGGTACCTGTACCCTTGGTGGTTTATCATTTTGACGGGAAATAAAAATACTTTTAAAAGGGAGTGCCCGGCTGTCAACACCCAAAGTCAGCAGTGCTTTTTTAACCGCCTCTTTCGCTGCAAACCTTCCGGCAAAATGAATGGGTGAAGCACTTTTTTGACTGCACCATTTAATTTCCTCATCACAATAAATTTTATTTAAAAATGCAGTACCATAACATTCAATTAGGTTTGCTACCCTGTCAATATCTACAATATCTGTACCGATTGCGAAATCACGACCCATTTAAATTTTTCACAATACCGACAATTTCATAAATGTTATTGATATCCCAGTCAGCGCCGGATTCAATCGTCCCAAATGTATCGCCGTAACGGGCAAATATTGTCCTTATTCCCAGTTTGGACGCGCCTACCACATCACGCTCGGGCCAATCTCCAACCATTAAAACTTCAACGGAATTGAGAAACAATCGATCAAGTATCATTTCAAATCCTTTGGATGACGGTTTTCTCTCCTGGATATCATCAAAAGTTAAAACAAGATCAAAAAATTGGTGTAAATTTAAACTATAAATTCTGAGCCATGCTTCCCTGCTTGGTGCATCGGAAATAACGGCAAGTTTGACGCCCATTTTAACTAGGGTTACAAGTGTTTTTTGTACATTGGGATAAAGCATTAAACTTGCTTCTCTTGCCCTGCGATAAGCTACAATACCTGCAGCTAGAAATTTATAATCTACTTTTCCAATCTGTTCGATCAGAAAATCGTTGAAGACAACCTGGTTTTCCCAACCTCTTGTTTCGTATAAATTAATAATTTCATCAAACGCTTCTTTGGCATCTACCTCCAATCCTGCCTCGATCATGGAATCCACTGCACCGGCAACAGCTCTCTCTTTCATTTTTATGAAATCCAAAAGTGTATTATCAAGATCGAATATGACCGCTTTAATCATAAATGGAAATCCTTATATCAGAAATACCCATATTTTGATTCATTCATACTTATGAGGATTATTAATTTTATCTATTTCATACTCAGCTGATTTTCTCCAAGTACGATCTTTCCGCGATTTTTCCAAAGCTTGGAGAGCGGCAGATTTATTTCCCAAACATATTTCTGACAATCCGAGTTCAAAAAATGCACGTGCATATTTCGGCTTAATATCCAACGCATGATAAGCAGATTTTTTCCCTTCATCGCAATTTTCGAGGACATTATATACGTGTGCCAGCAATGACCACGTCTGATATTTTCTTTCATCCAATGCAGTTGCGGTTTTGAGACTATTAAGGGCTTCTTCATATTTTTCCTGCTTAATGTAAAGTTTGCCTAAATCAGTATAGGGTTTAACATACATTGGATCAGATTGTATAGCCATGTTGTATGCTTCCTCTGCATTAGGATAATCTTCGTGAAGCAAATAGATCGTCCCCTGCTGGGCGTATGCTTTTGCATAGTTTGGATTGGCTTCAACTGCTTTGGTATAAGCTTTAAGTGCTGGATCATAATCACCGTTTTTTTGGTTTGTTAAACCCAATGCAAACCACCCTTTTTCGTAATCGGGCTTAATTCGAACGGTTTCTGTGAACCTGTACAATGCTTCATCATAGTTTCCCAATTTTTTCTGGATGACACCGATTTGAAAATGGGACTGGTAGTAATCCGGATTTAAATCCAGGACAAGTTGGTATTTTTCAAGAGCACCTTCGTAATCGCCTCTTGAAAATATTTGGTTACCTCCATTGTATAGTTTATCTGATAAATTGTTAAGAGAATTTAACGCTTTATCATACCCTGGATCTATTGATAGTGCTTTTCTGAAATTATCAGCCGCACCAAAATAGTTGTCAATTCTAAGTTCAATAATTCCGAGATAAAAAAGTGCCGGCGGTTGATAATCTTGATAGTTTTCCAATACATCATTTAAAACTGTTTGGGCTTTATCAAAATTAAAATTCTCAATTGACTGCCGAGCTTCCTTCATCTTTCTTGAGAGATTATTCTTTTTTTCAAATTCTGATCTGTAGTCATCATTTGATTTATCTAATTCAAGGGCTTTTTGTAAATGCATCATTGCATTATTCAAATCATACTTTTTAAAATAAACCTGACTCAACACAAAAGGGATTACGGGATTCAAATTATCGGCTTCTAGAGCAGATAATAAGACGGTTTCTGATGAATCAATATTCCCTTGTTCAAATAACATTTTTCCCTGATTCACCAGTTCTTCTGAACTTTGTGCCTCTAACCGAAGTGTGCCCATTAAAAGGAGAAAAATAAAATATTTTTTCTTCATGAATATTCTAACTCCATTTTATTTATTTTGGATTGATTAAAAAGTGCCGAAGGCCGGAATCGAACCGGCACGCCCAGTAAGGCACTACCCCCTCAAGATAGCGTGTCTACCAGTTCCACCACTTCGGCATTCATAAGTTTTTATTGTGGCTGCCCCTCAGGGAGAGACAAAGGTCTGGGCAAATCTTCACCCGGTGTCGACACACGTTCTGAAGCTTTTTCCTGCACAATTGAGGATGCAGTGTTTGATGGTACATTCACCAGACTTATGAGAATGGCAAGCATCATAAACGCAATCGCCAATCCTGCTGTTAACTTAGTCAGGAAATTACCGGCACCGCGACCACCAAAAACCGCTGAGGAAGTTGCACCGCCAAAAGTGCCCGCGAGACCGCCTCCTTTGCTGGCTTGCATTAAAATCACACAAATAAGTAAAATGCAAACGATTATGTGTAACATTACTAAAAATCCGTACATATTATTCTCCTAATTAAAATTTTCTGCACAATCGATTATTTTAAAAAATTCTTCTACATCAAGACTCGCGCCGCCAACCAAAAATCCATCTACTTCATTTATACTTAGAATCGAATCAGTGTTTACTAAATTTACACTACCGCCATATAGAATTCGAATGCTGTCTCCAAATTCTGAATGATGATCTGAAACAATCTGGCGAATCATTTGGTGTGCTTCCTTAATTTGTTCTGGTTCAGCAATTATTCCTGTTCCAATTGCCCATACCGGCTCATATGCGATTACTAAATTTTTAATGTCATCAGACGTTAGAGTTTCGAATACTGTATTTAACTGGTGTTTTAGCGTATCTTCTATCTCATTCTGTTTTCTTTGTTCCAATGTCTCGCCAACACAAAATATCGGTTTCATCCTTTCTTTTAAAACAGATTTGATCTTTTTCAATATCATGTCATTTGTTTCACCAAAGAGATGTCGTCTTTCAGAATGGCCAACAATAATCCAGTCTGCGCCTGAATTTTTGACCATTCCCGGTGAAATTTCACCTGTATAGGCACCGTTCTCTTCCCAGTAAACATTCTGAGCGCCCATCATGATTTTGCTGTCTTTAAGCAATGAACTAATGTGAAAAAGCGAAGTAAATGGAACGCATAATATAACATCCACCCTCGAAATGTTCAAAATCTTAATCAAGATTTTTCTGACGTACTCGAAACTCTCCCGAGGTGATTTATTCATTTTCCAATTGGCAGCTACAATATATCGCTTCATTTCTTAAATACCTCCTATGATTGCTGAAATTGCAGGTAATTGTTTACCGGAAAGTAAACCCAAAGAAGCACCGCCTCCGGTTGAAACATGAGTCATTTTATCTTCAAAATCAGCCATTTTTATAGCTGCTGCAGTATCACCCCCACCGATGACTGAAATACCGTCTTTATCCTTCAATTTTGCAATAGACCGGGCGATACCAATAGTACCTTTTCTACAATTTATGTTTTCGAAAATTCCCATGGGTCCGTTCCAGATTACGGTTGCACTGTTGTCAATAATTCTGGAAAAATAAACGACCGACCTGCTGCCGATATCAACGCCAATATCATCTGAATCCATATCGTCAATCCTTTTCCCACCCAAAATTTCATTTCCAGAAATATCATGGGATACAATAAAATCTTCTGGAAAATGAATTTGAGTTGATTCTTCTTCCACTTTTGAAATAATTGTTTTTGCAGTTTCAAGCAGTTCATCCTGAACCAATGAATTTCCGACAGGTTTTCCCATAGCCTTCAAAAAGGTAAAAGCCATACCGCCGCCAATAATGATGTCATCCGCTTCTTTGATGAACCGTTTAATTAAACTCAATTTTGTATCAATTTTGGCGCCTCCGAAAACTATCGTCAGAGGTCTTTTTGGTTTGTTCAAAATACTGGAAAGGTATTTGACCTCTCTCTGTATTAAAAATCCCAACCCCTTTTCTTGAAAAAATTTTGTCACCCCAACGTTTGAAGCATGTTCGCGATGAGCCATTCCAAACGCATCATTTATAAATACGGTTCCATGCATGGAAAGCAATCTGCAAAATTCAGCATCATTTTCAGTTTCACCTTTGTGAAACCGGAGATTTTCCATAAGATGGATTTCCCCCGGCATGAGATATTTTGACACATCAACGGCATCTTCCGATACACAATCATCCGAAAATTTAATTGGCTTCTCAAGAATGTCAGCAAGGGTTTCACCAACGGGGAGAGCACTTAAACTCTTGACTCTTTTCCCATTCGGCCGTCCAAGATGAGTCATTATAACGACTGAAGCGCCTTCATCAAGACAATGCTGAATTGTCGGTACAGATGCCCTAACCCGAAAATCATCAATCACCAGATCATTCTCAATGGGAACATTTAAGTCGAGCCGGAGAAGAACTCTCTGGTTTTTAAGATTCATGTTTTGGATAATATTGTCGGTCATAGTACAAATTCTATTTTGGGAGTGCCGGCTGATAATACAGCAACGAGTGATGCGCCTGCATCCTTTAATGTCATTGCGGCAGCAGACATGGTTGCACCCGTTGTAATCACATCATCTATCATTACAATGTTACGAGTGATACCAAGATTTTTGCAGATGAACGCCCCGGACATATTATTAATTCTTTCTGTTGCTGAAAGGTGAGTTTGAGAGGTAGTATTTCTAATTCTTTTTAATAAACCATCACCAAGTTTTAAGTTTAAATGATGAGCGAATGAACGTCCGATGAGTTCACTCTGGTTAAACCCTCTTTGCCGATACCTGACACTGTTAAGAGGGATGGAAATTACGGTATCAATTTCCATTTTAATAAAATTATCAGCAAACATTAAAGCGAGCCGTTTGCCGAATTCTTCGGACAGTATCCTCTTTTCACTATACTTAAGGTGGTGGATGATTATCTGAAGTATCTCATCGAAATACCATCCTGAAAAAACATAATCTATCCCATTTGAGTAGGTTAATTCTTCTTTCCAATTTCCCTTGTGAGTAAGTTCGATTTTATTCCAACAATGGCAGCATACCACCTTTTCATTTGAATCCAGCAACTTTCTGCAACTGATACAGAATGGCGGGTAAATTAGATTTAGAATCCCCTGAAAAAAGTCATTTACAGTAAATGGGGTATAATTATTTAGTGAAGTATGCAATAGCGCTGTCCTTCTTTCCGTCCATAACAATCCTTAGATTATTTCCATTGTCTGATTTCTCAATATCGATACACTTGACAACCTTACTATATTTGCCAAATTCCGGAGCTAATTCTGTTATACAATTTTCTGAAATGCTGATAAAAGCATCATTAAAAATAATTTCATCTTCATCCGGATACAAGGGTAAATAATAAATTTTACTTTCAACAAGATCCTGGAAAAAATGAGTCCCGTAACTGACTTCCGGTGTAGTGCCATCCGTTTCTCTGGCAATTTCAATGAGGACGGATGTATTGGAAATTTCCGAATATTTAACTTTCACACCAAGTTGTATATCCTGACTGCCCCACCTTCCAGGTCCCATGAGTATAAAAATGGAGTCATTCAGACTCTGGTTGATTTTACTGATAACTTTTGCAATGTCGAGTTTTTCATCCTCTGTCTTAAGTTTTGAATACTGTCTTGGATCCACGTATACGACATATTGAATGTCATTGACATAGCCATTTGTGATACCACGATTCGTTGTGAAAAAAATCTTCTCTTTCTTTACATTTTTTGGATAAGCTCCTTCCTCCATTTCCGCTCTTTCCATGAGAGGTCTGCACTGAAGGATGTATAATTTTTTACCGTCACTGGCGAATTCGATATCCACCGGATACCCGTAGGCATTCTCCAGTGTATTCAGCATCTTATGCATAAGTTGAGGAAAATCTGTCTTAGAAAGTAATTTCGAAAATGTAATTAAATATTGATGAACAGGACCCTCAACTCGATTAGTGAGGAAATCAGAAACATATCCATTTTTCTGGAGTGACAGAATGGAATGCAGATAAGGAAATTTTTCCTCACCTAACAATTCAGTCAAATGAACAGTCTCAAACGTATTGTCCTTTAAATTGATGACATCAATGTATTGCTGGGAATATTTTTTCTTCTCTTCAATAGATTCTGTTGGAGATATGGTCGGATGTACAGGTGAAACCATTTTTGGATAATCACCTCCAACCCTATCCACTGCATGTGTCCCCAAACCCATTACAATTCTGATTAATCCATCTTCCCTTTTAATTCGAGGTGACCAGCGATATTCGTTCCGTGAAAAAGCAACCCCTGCAAAACAGGGGAGAAAATAATGCTTGTAACGAAACCCCACCACTTTTTGGATAAGAATCCCCATACTTTCATGATAGTCCAATAAATTCCGCTTGCGCCGGTAAACAATGGGGTCCGGCGCCAGAACTGACGCATAAACTTCACCAATAGCAGCTACCATTGCTTTCAGGCGATCCTCAATATCACCCTGATTTGGCAAAAAAATGCTTTCATATTTACCGGAAAATGCTGAACCAATATTATCCTCCAAAAGTGAACTGGATCTTACTATCAATGGATGATTTCCGGCTTCTTCCAGAATTTTTTTAAACTTCTTAATGGCATATTCCGGGAATTTCCCATTTTTAAATAATGGTCTGACTATTGTATACTCAGATTCGACTTTTGCAATGTCCTTATATTTGTGAGTCTGGTAATCGGTTAGGTCATTCATTTTCAGGAATTCTTCCAGCAAATCATTACGAATGTACCAAGACTTTGGAATATCAATCTTTTCTGAAATATTTTCTTCTTTAAGTTCCAGATTTAGGATTATATGAGCCAGTACCATTCCAGCCGCTTTACCGCCAATTTTTCCTGTTCCACCCCTCTCACCAATACTTTCAGTGATGATGGGTTCCATGGTCCTGACTGTAAGATAATTTTTTGCAACTCCGATAAAATGAAGCTGGTCGCTTATGAATCTCCTGATCAAAGCAACTCTCAGACCGACAGCTTCTGAGTCTGAGAGTTTAAATCCCTCATAAGGGAGGGCACAAAATTCCCTCAATTTTTGTGTAAGGACTTCGAATGAAACATCCCTCAATCCAGCAATAGTCTCAAGAGACTGAGCTTCTTCCCGTTTATTTACCATAATAGCGATGTGTTTTATTTGGTCTTCACTGAAAAATTCACCTGCGTATTTTTTAACCAAATATCCAATGGCTTCCTGTTCTTGGGGATTCCAAGACCGTTCACTTATATTTGGTTTTTTTGGTTTTAAGGTATCATTGGTTTTCAATGATTTAGCGGCTTCGGAATATATTTCATCAATACTCTTATACCCTTCTGAATGGAGGGTAATCATGCACTGTTGTATTATCCTGTCAGCTAAATTTGGGAAGTACTCAAGGTAGTGATTTAATAAGTCACTTTTGTCCATTATTCATCCAATATAAAAAAACATTGATTAAAAAATACGCAATTCATCGGTATTAACCAAGAGATCACATGGCATTGATCCAGGAGTAAGAAATGAGAAGTTCTCTTAACTTAAATCCAACCGCGTAGTTTACACGCTTCAACGACTCGATTTACAGATATGAGGTAGGCTGCCTGTCTCATGTGTATGTTACGGTCTTTAAAATCATTCAGTATTTTATATACTGATTTAAACGCAGATGTCATTTTTTCATCGAGTCTTTCATGAACGAGGGATAATGGCCAATAAAAATTATAGGTATTTTGTACCTGCTCAAAATATGATACTGTAACACCTCCTGCATTCGCCAGAAAGTCAGGAAGGACGAAAATACCGTTATCCTTCAGAATTTCATCTGCTTCAGGAGTCGTCGGACCGTTTGCAAGTTCGCATGATATTTTTGCCTTTATTCTGTCTGCATTTGATTTTGTAATTACATTTTCAAGTGCCGACGGAAATAAAACGGTCGTTTCGAGTTCCAGAAGGCCCTCATTGCTAATTGATTCCGACCCGTTAAAATCCAAAACACTCCCGGTGGTCAATTTATGGTTAACCAATTCTTTTGCATCAATTCCATTAGGATTATAAACGCCTCCACTCGAATCACTTGCAGCAATGAGTTTGAGATCGAGTAATTCATCACCCAGCAATGCCGCATATTGGCCTGCATTTCCAAATCCCTGAACGGTCATGGTTCCACCTTGGAGACCAATATCCAAGACTTTCGCAGCTTCACGAACGCAGTAGATTCCACCTCTTGCAGTGGCATCGGTTCTTCCCTGTGACCCGCCTATGGCGAGTGGTTTTCCTGTAATTACACCGGGATGACTTTCGCCTTGAATTTTCTCATACTCGTCCATCATCCATGCCATTATCTGGGGATTTGTGTAAACATCCGGCGCTGGAACGTCTTTCGTTACACCCAAAATTCTACCCACGGCGTCAATGTATGCTCTTGCTAGTCTTTCTTTTTCAGTTTCAGTCAATTCTTTCGGATTACAGGTAACACCTCCCTTGGCTCCACCCAGAGGAATATCTACAACTGCCGTCTTCCAGGTCATCCATGCCGCCAGTGCCCGGACCGTATCCAAAGTTTCATCCGGATGCCAGCGAAGCCCGCCCTTTGTGGGACCTCTTGAACTGTTATATTGAACCCTGTAACCTTTAAAAACCTTTGTTGACCCATCGTCCATTTTTACAGGCAGGGTAACCACAAATTCCCGCTGGGGCCACCGTAAAAACTCCCGTGTTGAGTCTTCCAGTTCCAACAGTTCTGCCGTATCATCTAACTGTCTCTGTGCTATTTCAAATGGATTAAATTCACTCACTATTCACTCCTATTATTTAATTAATTAATTACCGCAACTCTTAATCAAATTTCACCGAAACGATCCTTGAAACACCTGAAATATCCATCGTAACGCCATAGTAATACTTAGCCGCTTCCATGGTAAGCTTATTGTGGGTTACAACAATAAACTGAGTTTCTGACGTAAATTTATTAAGGACCTGAGCAAATTTTAAAATGTTATTATCATCTAATGGCGCATCCACCTCATCGAGAATACAAAATGGGCTGGGTTTCACCTGATAAATAGAAAATAACAGTGCAATTGCCGTTAATGCTTTTTCTCCTGAGGATAACATTCTTAAATGCCTTGTTCGTTTCCCCGGAGGTTTCGCAAAAATAACAATATCCGCTTCCAGTGGATCCTCCCCTTTTAATTCAAGATCACCCTCGCCTCCTTCAAAAAATACAGTAAATGTTTTTTGAAAGTTTTTTCTGATTTGATTGAATATATCAGTGAATTGAGTACGTGCTTTTGTATCAATTTTCATTATGGTTTCCATTAAACTTTCTTCGGAACTTCTTAAATCTTCAAGCTGCTGATTAATGAAATTTAATCTTTTCTTCTCTTCATCGAATTCTTCTTTCACTGCCCAGTTCACAGGTCCGATTCGCTCAATGCTTCGTTCGATTCTATCAATCTCCAATTCAAGATCATTCTCGGAGTGGGTTACATTAAATGTTGAAGGAACTGTTAAGCTGTATTTTTCATCGATTATACTGTCGATTAAATCTGTCTGGCGGTTTAAATCGGCTATTTTAAGTTCCATTCTTTTCAAATCATCTAAAATCTTTTCACGCTCTCTATGTTCGTCTCTTATTTTTTGTTGGAGTTTTTCGATTTCAAGATAGGTTTGAGATAACGTTTCTGATTTCAAATTTTTAACAGAAAACCTTTTTTTGTACTTACCTGAAAACTGCTTTACCTTTTCTTCCGATTCACAC
The DNA here is from genome assembly GCA_964468655.1 of uncultured bacterium. Classification (GTDB taxonomy): domain Bacteria; phylum Fidelibacterota; class Marinisomatia; order Marinisomatales; family CAYXUG01; genus CAYXUG01. Next base: position 45,004 of record CAYXUG010000007.1, read on the forward strand.
ATTTCCCCATTCATGCCTTCTATCTGGGAATTTTTCTGTTCGATATTTATGGAATACTGATTGATGCGGTCTGTAAGCTCCTTTATATTATCCCTGCATCCGTGGATTTGCAGTTCTACTGTTTCACATTCGTTTTCCATGTTTATCATTTGAAAACGGGCTTCCTGAATTTCTTCATTTTCCTTATCACGCTGAAGTTTTATTTCCGTATGGTGTTCTTTTGTCTCCTGAATTTTTGAATCATAATTCTCTTTTTGTTCCAGCATTTTTTCCAATTGAGGTAAAAGCTGGTCTTTACTTTTTCTGAAAGAAATAATCTCTTTCCGGATATGAACAATCTGATGGGTAACTTCCCTTAACAGTTCCGTATTCTGAGATGAGGTAAACTCATTACTGGAGATCTCTTTCTCCAAAGACGCCAGAAGGTTGATATGATTTCCTAACTGGTCACTCATCAATGACTTCTGTTGACTTTCCAGATTTTCGAGTAAGTCGGATTCTTGTTTAATATTTTCCTGAATAGAATGGCTTTCTTTAATTAATTTTTCAATTTCCTTGTCCAATTCCTCAACTTTTTGGTCTCTTCCCAAAATACTTACATCGTCTTTACCTTTAACGGAAGATATAACGCCGATCCTGTTATAAAATCTCCCCGAAAGATCTGCAATATCAAAATTAAAATTATTGGTTTTCATTAATTTATCGGCAGCTTTTGAATCCTTGACAATTACCCTTCCTCCAAGCAGAAGATTGATTACCTTTTTCATATTATCATCAACTTCTACAAACTCAGATGCACAACCGATAAAACCCTCACCCTTTCCTCTTGTGAATTTGACTGGAGGTATATTCTTAAGTGAATCGAGGGGGATTATAGAAACTCGTCCTACTTTTTTCGATTGCAAATCATTAAGCAGTTTTAAAGCGGATTTTCTTGTTTTACACACCAGTGCATAAAGGAATTTGTCCAACCCGGCTTCAATAGCGTTTCGATATTTTTCGTCAACACGTATTAAGTCAGCCACTGTTCCCAAAACATTCGGGTATTCATTGATATGATTCAATACATAGCGAATTCCAGTGGAGTACCCTTCTTTTTTCTCAATAATTTCCTTATAAAATTGAAGCTGAGTTTCAAGTACCTCAACCTGATTGGCAATTCGACGAAATTCATGGGAAAGAGATTGTATCTTTTCTCTTTTCTTTTCTAACAGGGTGTCTATTTTCTCCAACTCTTTCCGGTTAGAAGAAATGGTTAATTCGAGTTTTTTCCTCTCCTTTACTAATGACTTTTGAACTTTTTCAATTTTTGCGAGATTCTTCTCCAGTTCTTTTGCTTTACTTTCAAATTTTTTGAGTGTATCCATTTTATCATTAAGTATTTCTTCATTTCTTTCTTTTAATGACTGGGTGTCATTTAGATTGCTCAAATGTTCATATTGGAAATTATTCAAGTCGTCCAGTTTTTCCTCCATCTTCTGGAATTTTTGATCAATTCTTGAAAAGGATTCAGTCTTCTCATGGTAAAACTGCTCTTTATCTGCGAGTACGGGTCGGAGTGATTTTAGCTTATTATTATATTCTGCAATTTGATGTTGGAAATTTTTTATTCTATTCCCACAATCTTCTGATTCAATGTTAAACCGGGAAATTGTTTGTTGAGATGATTTTATCTGTTCATTCAGAACCAAGATTTTATTCTGGCTTTCCTGACGACCAATTGAGATTTCATCCAGTTCAGTTTGAATTTGTTCAAGTTCATTTTGATGTTCTTTAAAAGTCTCCTGTAGTTTTTTCAAAACATCTTCCTGGCCCCGCTCGTGGTTAGTTTGATTTGACATCTGGAGTTTTACATTTCCCACTTTCTGTTCCAGAGGTTTCAGAGACTGCAACAGGGCATTTTTCTTTATAAATGCAGCTTCAAGTTCACGATCTTTCAATTTGTCAGTCAATACAATATGACGGTCGAATCGTTTCAACTGCAATTGAAGACCCTTGACTTTTGCTTCAACTTCGGAAGCAATATCAGTCACGCGGTGAAGATCTGCCAGTGTTGCATCCAATCTATTTAGGGTTGCTTTTCTGTCTTTTTTATATCGGTTGATTCCAGCAGCTTCTTCAAACATCCGCCTTCTGTCTTCTGCTGTTTCACTCAGAATATCTTCCACCATTTTCAGCTCAATGACTGAATAGGAATCTGACCCCATCCCCGTATCCATAAACAGGTTCTGAATATCTTTCAGACGGCAAGTTTTTTTATTGATCAAATATTCACTGTCACCATTCCGGAATACTTTCCGTGTAATTTCAACATCGTTATAATCAACCGGTAATTTCCCCTTATTATTGTGAACAACAAGACTGACCTCACAAACGTTCAGGGGTTTCTTTGCATCTGAACCGTTAAAAATGATATCTTCCATTTTTGAGCTTCTCAGTAATTTATATTTCTGCTCACCCAATACCCATCGAATGGCATCAACAATATTTGTCTTTCCGCAGCCGTTGGGACCGACAACAGCGGTAATTCCTTCACCAAAAGTTAAATTTTCTTTTCTGGCAAAGGATTTGAAGCCGTGGATATTCAATTGTGAGATATACATGGTTAAGTCAACTTACTCCCATTTAACCGGGAGGCCACCTCATAGACCGCCCTCCCAAAAGATGAAGATGAATATGAAAAACTGTCTGGCCTGCTCCAGCATTGCAATTGAATACGCAGCGGTACCCTTCTTCGGCGATGCCCAAGTCAGCGGCTAATTGCTTAGCTGTTAAAAATATTTCTCCTAATGCAGCTGCATCATCTTCTGTAAGATCATTCATGGTTGCAATATGATTTCGAGGAATGATGAGCAAATGATGAGGCGCCTGCGGATTGATATCATTTATGGCAAATACATTCTCAGATTCAAATACAATATCAGCGGGAATTTCTTTATTGGCAATTTTGCAGAACAGACAATCAGACATGATGCGATTCTCCTCCATTCAGTCTGAAAGATCCGTCATTTATTGATGCTGTAACAATCAAAATATGGTTTCGATTTGTCAATACGATTTCTTTTTCGCAAACATTAATTGTAAAACCAATCCGCTGTAATCGGATGAACGGTCAATTTTCTTATTTAATTTGAACTGGTCATATCCAAATGCAACAGTCACAAATGACTTTGATGATATGCCCATCTGCAAGCCAGCTCCGATGAACCCTCCAAAGTGAGTTGAAACATCAACATTACTCCACCGATCGGAAAATGTCCCTTCTTCTTCCGTGTCAAATGCAAACAGAGGTCCAACGCATAAAACTAAAAATGGACTGAAATTTCCATAAATCATATTTTTAAATGGATGAAATTGAAATCCCGCAAAGATGGGTAAAAAATTAAGGTTTTTTGGATTTGTTTTTTCAACTGAGTAAGTATAAGGATTAAATATTGTGAATTCTTCTTCCCCTACTACATCAAACATGTTTGCCTGGATGAATAACTCATATTTTGGATTGATAGGATAGGTCAAATAACCACCAAGCAAATTGCCATGTGATGCCGAACCGAGCAGCAAGCCAATAGAATAATCTTTTTGCTCAGGCAGTAACTGTGCCTGAACCGGATGGTAGGATATCATCAGGAGTGTGATGAGACTTAATGATTTTATAATTCTGCTCCGAGACATAATGTCCATTGTTTTGAAGGGGAATTTAAACGTATTATTAAAGAAAAAAAAAGAATATAGTGAATAATATTTCAGCTATTTCAAATAAACAACTTTGGTAGTTTTAACAGTATTTCCTGTTTTCAAATGAATAAAATAAACACCGCTTCCCTGATTAGACGCATTCCAGTGAAACTCATGTTCACCGGCTGTCAGGTCACCTTCATATATTGAATTAACAAATCTCCCATCGATATCAAATATTCGAAGAGACGCTGCATGCAGCGTCTCTGCAGATGAAAACCGAATATTTAAAATAGAATTAAAAGGATTCGGATAAGCGGGAGATAATTTGATTTCAGATGGATAGTTATAACTTTGCTGAATTCCAACCGTACTGTCACATTCACAGGTATCCGTCACGGTTCCTTCCGAAACAAAGGACTGCCACTGTTCCGCCACGGTACGTGAAGGACACCACGTAGCGGAATCCACGCTGTCGCTGAAACATTCCCAGCTGCCTATTGTCCAGGTGTCACGATTCCCCAACCATGCTATAGAGTCTGGAAGCGAATTTAATGCCACCGGCTGGTTTGGATCATATTCTTCCGGCAGGCGGAGAATGGTGACCGTTTCAAAGTAGTTATCGAGCATATCCCAGTCCTGTATTTGTGAATGACCTGCATTCTGCTCCATTGCGAGAATCCATCTTGCGCCAACGGGGCGGTGGGTTTCAAAAATACCGGTGAGATTTTCAATTCTGTAATCCAGATCATTTTCACCGATGAACATAAATCCCGGCACTTGAATAGCCAATCCTGCATCGGTGGTATCGTGATATCCACCCTTTTGTGTGATGAACCCAAGCACCCGCTCAGGATTCCAGACCGTATAATGATACCCGAATTGACCGCCCCAGGAATATCCATTAATGAACAATGGCGCATATTCAATTTCAGAATTTTGGGACAAAACAGCGATTGAATCCAAAATTTCAATCACAGCATCTCCGCTTCCCGAGTCCATGTGCATGTTGTCCATGTGGGCACCCATGAGAGCAAAATCGTTGACTGTGCAGAGTTCCCTCAGGTTTTCATCATATACGATATTTCTGGAATCACCCATCCACCCATGCATGAAAAAATAGACACCTCGGTAAACATCTGTTGAGTCATTCAGCCAGATTCGGAAATCGGCGTAACCGTATTCATCATTTTGATCCGGCGGGATAGACAGATCGTAAATTTGAGATGAAAGAAAATTAGATAGAAAAAGAATGAATAGTAATTGTTTCATAGGTGAATTTATCCAATTCTGAAATAAAATGTCATATCACAACGGCCAAAAATGTAAAATCAACGGCGTACCCGTTGCAACAATCATAATTTCTAACGGCAGACCCATTCGCCAGTAATCACCAAACCGGTATCCGCCGGGACCCAAAATGAGTGCATTGCACTGATGGCCAATTGGTGTAAGAAAAGCGCACGAAGCGCCCACAGCAACAGCCATTAAAAAAGGATCCATGCTCACTCCCATGGACATTGCAATTCCTACTCCGATGGGTGCCATGATGAGAGCAGTGGCTGCATTGTTGATGACATCCGACAGGCACATGGTAATGACCATAACCAGCGCAAGAACGGACCATGGAGGCAGTGTCTGTGTCAATTGAACAACCCAATCAGCAATTAGATGTGTCGTGCCGGTGCTCTGTAAGGCATCACTCAGGGGAATCATAGCGCCAAGCAGGACAATCACCGGCCAGTCAATGCTTTTGTACAATTCTCGAATGGGGAGAATTCCGGTAAAAACATACATCAGAATTGCACCTGTAAATGAGACTGTTGTGGGTAGAAAATCAAACATGCTGAGTAAAATTGCACCGGCAAATATGAGAAGCGCATAGGAAACTTTTGGGAATATGCCTACATCCAGTTCCCTCTCAGCAAGTGGTAAAAGACCGAGCAATTGAACATTATATTTCAAATCATCTTCACGTCCCTGAAGTAAAAGTACATCACCAACACGAAACTGGACATTCCCGAGACGCTTATGTATGGGTTTATCCTGCCGGGCAACTGCCATGAGGGTCAACTGGTTGGAGGTACGCCTGCGCAGATAACTCCGACCTCTACCCACAAGCGGTGATTCAGGTGTCACCACCACTTCGATAAACGTTGTATCCTCATCTTTCAGCGAATCAATCCGATACCGCATTTCTTTGGTAAAACGGACACCGTATTCATCCATGACTTCCTTTAAATCTTCGGGATCTGCTTGAGCAAGGAATTGATCACCTTCCGCTATTATCTTTTTCGGATTGAGAGGTATCACTTTTCCATCCCCATTTATCTGCTTAAACAGTGTCAATTTATCCCCGGTGATTTTTTCAATTTTACCTGCTGTTTCGCCAATCAGTTTACAACCTTCGGGGATACGAATTTCGGTTACATATTCTTCGATGGAAAAAAGGGATTCAGAACTTGGCTCTTTCTGGGATTCTTTCGGAATCAGCCGCCAACCCACCAAAGCCACAAACAGGATACCTAAAATTGCGATTGCACCTCCTACGGGGGTAAAGTCAAACAAACTGAATGGTGAAGGATCAAATGATTCCAGGGGAATATTCTGCTGTTCAAGGTACAGAGCCGCATATGATGACGGGTCGGATAATGCTTCAGCTAATATTTCCTGCTGTTGTTCCTGCCTGAGATTGGCTATAATAATGTTCGGCGGTGTGCCGATCATGGTAATCATACCGCCCAGAATGCTGGCGAAGGCAATGGGCATAAGCAATAAACCGGGGGATCGTTTCTGTTCCCATGCTGTTTTAAGTGTTACCGGAAGCATGAGGGCAAGCGCGCCTACATTATTCATAAAGGCAGATAAAATGGCAATGACTCCGCTTAAACTCGAAATATGCATTGCCTGTTTTTTTGTGAAAGATTTGATCTTGCGGGAAATTAAATCTACCACGCCGGAATTACGTAGGGCACTGCTGATAATCAAAACTGCTGCAACGGTAATCACAGCAGGGTGACCAAACCCCTCAAAGACCTGAACCGGATTTGCAATTAAATCGGACTTTTCTCCTCCCAGTATTTTATCTGCAACAACCAGTACAAACAATGCGATAACAGAAACAATATCATACCGCCATCGTCCCCAGACGAATAGTCCAAACGTACAAATAATGATTAATGAAATTGCTGATTGATCAACGGTCATAATTTCGGATTAAAATTACTAATACCTAATAATCTATGCCACAAGGAATCACTCCTAACTTGGATTCCAGTAATATAATAAAAGGGTAACAACATATTACCCTTTTCAATTTTGATTTCCGTAAGGTGTCAAAAGTTGAAATCGATACCGTTGCTGATTTCAACGTAAGATTTGCCGAGGTCGCCGTGGGGATCATTATCAAAGCGGTAGTTTAATTCGACAGAAAAGGAAAGTTTCTCGCTCAATTCAATTTCAATACTACCATCATATAAAATCCGATAATCACCAAAATCAGAAGTAGCGGTTTGATAATAAGCTGTATTGTTCAACATGGCATTTTCAGTGATATTTATATTCCAACTCAGGTAATTTGTAGATCGTACCAGTTGCTGGTCTGTCTCACCTGTTAGATCATATTCTTCATTTTCCTGCATTAAACCGACACCTAAAAATGAATTCGTTTTTTCACTGTCAATCAAATTATACCGAAATCCGCTACCGGCTAATCTTCTATCCTTCATTAAAAGGAAATCATTAAAACCGAATTGAGTAAATATCTCCAAACCCAAAGAAGATGAAATATTTTTCGTCACCCTTAAATAACCAAAGCCCTTATTTTGAATTGTGTTTTTCTCTTTACCGGACTCCTTCTCATATCCATTCTCATAATTCATAGCTACAAAAGCATGGAACCCGTTCGGATTAAAATAATCCATGCGGTATTCTGTAGCCAAATCAAGAATTTCCTGATCTGATTTTTCAAATCCAAAATCAATTCCCAGAACGTTGTAAATACCCTCAGCACCGGATTGCTTGCGCATGGCTTCTGTGTTGACCTGGGCGTTGATTAAGTTGATTACAATCAATAATACTGATATAGTTTTTATGACATTCATAATAATGAAAAACCCCGAATTTCTTCGGGGTTTGAGCGTAGCGGGGGTTGGATTTGAACCAACGATCTCCGGGTTATGAGCCCGACGAGATACCACTTCTCCACCCCGCGATCGGGCGGAAATATAATGATACATAATTATAGTGTCAAACAGGTTATTCTTCAATTTTGACACTTGGATAGACATGGTTTACACATTTAGAATTTAATGCTCTTTTAT
>CAYXUG010000008.1:0-51243 GCA_964468655.1 uncultured bacterium
TTTTAAAAAAATCGAAAATTCCCATAATTAGATTCCTTATTTAATGCTTGCCAACGAATGAGCTAACCTGCATTTTTTTTCTTGTCAGGTTGAGCGGGGGTTATACCGTCCCACATTTCCATTACTTTACTAATATCATTTTTTTGGAAAGTGTTTTATCACCTACTTTTAACTTGTAGATATACAAACCTGAACTGACATTTTTGGGGTACCATACAACAGAATGATAGCCCGGTTCTTTCTCCTCTTTAACGAGAGTTTCGACTAACTGGCCGGTAATGTTGAAAATTGAAATGTTCACATCAGTCATTTCAGGAATGGAATAAGATATGGTAGTTAGTGGATTAAATGGATTTGGATAATTTTGGTACATAGAATAATCAGAAGGAATTGGCTCATTACTTGTATTTATTGATAATGTTTGTGAACTAATTAAGAAATCATCTGCAAATAAATAGTATTCATCAACCGAAACACATTGTAAAGCCAAAAATATTGATTGGTTTTCGTAATCACTCAAGTCGTATTCGTATAATGTCCAAGAATCAGGGGCGTCTGTTACAGAACCCAAGTTTACGCTAAAATCTGCAATAGAATTACCAGTTGTTGACAACTTAATGTTAAAATCTTCCAAATATGTGGAAGTGTAAGACCTTGACCAAAAAGTAAATGTGATTTCATCAGCTTCTGGTAAGGTTATTTGGGGCGTTACTAGCCAATCATCATTTCCATTAGGATTCCACTGGACTCCTACCCCTTTATTACCGCTGTGTGCAGCTTCTGGATCTTCAAAAACACCCCAGGTGTTACCATCACTGTCGTTATCATAGGCTTCCCAACCTTCAATGTCGCCTTCAAAACTTTCTACAAATACAGTTTCACCTTCAGGTGGTGAATCAATTCCTAAATCAAATAAGTATATTAAACTTTCTTCTACATCACAAATAGAAGCATATACTTTGTTGTCGTTATTAGTGGTTATGAAATTTACTGCTCTACCAAAACTTTGATTTGGATTATATGGACCATTTTCTGCAATAAACTGTGCATATTGAGATTCTTCGTAAATGACACCATCAAGTGAGGATGAACCCAATATTATAAATGCACCACCTTCATTTGTTTGGCTACCGGTTGAAGGCCAACGGGAATAACCGGGAGCACCAATTAGTAAATCATCAAATCCATCATTGTTAATATCCATTGTAGAAATTGATTGACCAAAATGTGAACCTATATACATATAAGTATGTGAATAATCTAAATCTTCTGGATGAGGAAATATTTGTGTTTGATTTGAAAAACTCTCTACATCAGAATAATCTTGACCTGGTTGAATTGGACCGTAATTGATATAAACTTTGCCAAAATTGTTTGTGGCCGGATAAACTGGGGCATCAAATTTACCTGCACATAGAATTAAATCATCTATACCATCACCGTTAATATCACCTGCTGAAGCATAGGCCATTTCATCGTTCTGATTTTGACCTGCAAAGCCTGATATCTGTGAGTAAGTCTGGTTGATATTGAAATAAGATGGCAACGAATTATTTCCAAAAAGAATCCAGGCTTTACCCCTTTGACCATTAGCACCTGCGCCGGGCCAATAGGCTGATGTAAACACTAAATCATCGAAATTATCATTATTGAAATCACCTTTTTTCAAGTATTTGCCTATATGATCGAATGGTTCATTTCCTTCGATTATTATATCAGACTCTGTTCTTGCTTGAATAACAGATGGTAAACTAGAGCTTCCATAAATAATATAGACTGACCCGCGTCCTGAACCATCGCCTTGATACCAAGCAACGGTCGCTCCAATAATAATTTCATCAAAGCCATCATTATTTAAGTCTGCTGCGCAAACCTGTGCACCAAAAAGGTCATTATTGCCAGAAAAGCCAGAAAATGACAATCTAACATCGATTAAACTATTTATTGTCGATGTGCCTGTTGTTGGTAATGATGAACTACCAAAAATAACAAAAGCTTCACCATCACCACCTTCACTTTTTGCACCAATTAATAAATCATCAATATTGTCACCATTAAAATCGCCAGATGTAAATGATGAACCTAAATGCAGAGCACCTGTAATTATGAGACTAGGACCTTCGTGAGGATAATAGAGTTCATCTGTAAAGTCTGATTGATCAAAATAAATATAAACAAAATCTGCCGCGTGTTGTGCAGTAATGTAGTCTAATATTCCATTATTATTTAAATCAGCTGTAATAATGGGAGCATTCGCCATTCCTACTTGGTCGTCTACCATCCCAAGGCTGCTTATTGCATTTATAATAGATTGTTGGTCATCATTTTCTAAATCATATACAATTTGTGCTGTGACTATAGAATATGTTAGAAAAATATAATTGAATAAGATAGATTTTAACCTCATTTCTTAATCTCCTATTTTTTCAAGTGTTTACGGAGTTCTTTTTTGTGCCAATCACAAATGTATCGTGCTATGATGTATCCAGAATCTGCACATTCTTTTGATAAACAAATAAACTCATTTACTGTCCTTGTTGGTTTTGTTGGGTTGGATTTAGCAATAGAATGAGCACATTTATTTCTGTTTTTACGAAATTTGTCTGTAGCAATAATTAAATTATCAAATTCTTTCCATTCAACTTGAGAATCAATCAATGACCAAATAATAATAAGCCTACCGAAACTTGTCCGTTTGCTTAATTCTACATTTATGTAATTAGAACCTTTTATTTTACCTGATAAATAACTCAACAGTCTATCAGAAATAATACTTTCAGCTATCATAATGGCTTCTAAATAAAACTCTTTTTCGATAGCATAAGCCATCCGTTCAAATGAGTATTGGTATGATTTACCTTTTTGGATATTTTTACCACCTTTACTCATTTTACCTGTCTTGACCCTACAGCTTTTCCACCTGTTCGTGACTCAGCCATTTTTCTGGCTATTGTAACATTTGGTGCTTCAATTATTTCTTTGACAAACTTACCATTGATTTTTATTCTCACTTCGTATTTTGGCATTTTTAAACTCCTTTTTTATCATTACACCTATTATTTTAATTGTAGCACTTTTACAGTCTTATGGTTTTGCGGACATAAATATGTGACATAAAGCTTTTTACCTTTCACTTGTGTTGGTGGTATAAAGACTGCCATTTGATCACATTTTTCACACAAGCAATTACTTTTTTTTGGTGTTTCAGATTTTTTCTCACTCATTTTGACACTTTCTCAATTATGGGCGGTATAACAGTAAATATACGGCGTTAAAGCCGATATATCCCGATTTAGATAGTTATGAATGTACGTTGTTATACGGCGAAATGGGTTTTGGTTATTTCCCGAAGATTTTGCAATATCTATTATTGTATACTTAATATTTAACCTCACTTATCTAAACCAATATTAACAATAAAATGATAAATGCAAAACCAAATTTATTTGATCATTCATCAACGAATAAACTCACCGGTAACTTTAATTAAGTATCTGAACGTAGGAATTTTTCATTCAGTCCGATTTATCATAAATCAATCAATGGAATGGTTGCCTAACGGGGAACCTGAACCACAGTATATGAAAATCGTAAATGGTATAATTTATGATTCCAACGATGTATTGGGAGTAGACGGTATGAAATATGATGAATATAAGAATTCTATATTAAAATTCATTAAAACGAACAAAATAGCGCCGTGAAATGGATTGGAAACAAGTTACCTGGGAAAATATGTTTTTTAATTATGAATTAAATTTTAGCTGGGTTAATAAAATGATTTTGCTTCGTTAAGCAATTCGTGTTTTAAACCTCTTTCCTCTTTAAATTTTACCTTGTAATACACTTTTATTAATTATAAAAAAGTATGTCCAATAATTCACAGTCTTTAAAAGACCAAAAGAACCAGTGGGAAGCAGAAGCCCAAAATTCCCGCAACAGAGATGCCGATTTCAACACTATCAGCGGTGAGGAGGTAAAACCCCTTTACTTCCCGGAAAGTTCTGAAAACGGATATCTGGAAAAACTTGGGTTTCCCGGGCAGTATCCATACACACGGGGGATTCACGCCAACATGTACCGGGGTAAGCTGTGGACCATGCGGCAGTTTTCCGGTTTCGGCACGCCCAAAGAGACCAACGAGCGGTTTTTGTTTTTACTGGAGGAAGGGCAGACAGGCCTTTCGGTGGCTTACGACATGCCAACCCTCATGGGATACGATCCCGGCGATCCGTTGTCAGCAGGAGAAGTTGGCAAATGCGGCGTCAATGTCTGTTCATTAAAAGATATGGAAATTCTTTTTAACGGCGTTGATCTGGGAAAAATCAGCGTATCGCAAACCATTAACGGTCCTGCGGTTATTCTATTGGCTTTTTACATTGCAGTGGCGGAAAAACAGGGCGTCCCACACAAAGCGCTGAACGGAACACTCCAAAATGATATTCTAAAAGAATTCATCGCACAGAAAGAGTGGATATTCCCGCCGAAACCCCACATGAAAATTATTACAGATATTATCGAATACTGCACCCACGAAATTCCGAAATACAACACCATTTCCGTCAGCGGTTACCACATTCGTGAAGCGGGCTCCACAGCGGCTCAGGAACTGGCATTTACCCTTTTGGACGGGTTTTGTTATGTGGAACATGCCCTGGAGCGTGGAATTGATATTGACGCTTTTACTCCTCGGCTCTCATTCTTTTTTAATTCCCATCTGGACTTTTTTGAGGAAATTGCCAAATACCGCGCAGCACGGCGAATCTGGGCCCGGCACATGAAAGAAAAATACAATGCCAAAAGTGAGCGGTCGTGGAAACTCCGGTTCCACTCCCAAACGGCGGGATGCACTCTCACAGCCCAGCAGCCGGAGATCAACATTGCCCGCACGGCATTCCAGGGGTTAGCGGCGGTGCTGGGCGGAACGCAGTCCCTCCACACCAATTCCATGGATGAATCGCTGGCGCTTCCCTCAGAAAAAGCGGTTGAGATAGCTCTAAGAACTCAGCAGATTATCGCCTACGAAACAGGCGTTGCCAATGTAGCCGACCCATTGGGCGGTTCGTGGTATCTGGAAGAATTAACAGACAGACTTGAATCGGAAGCGGAAGATTATTTCAAAAAGGTGGAGAAGTTGGGAGGTGTCATTCCTGCTATCGAATCGGGATTCTTCCAGCGGGAAATTGCCAAAGCAGCTTATGACTTTGAGGAAAAGGTGAATAGCAAAGAGAGAATAGTGGTGGGGGTGAATGAATATGTGAAAGAAGATGAAACAATTGACATCCCAATTCTTAAAATCAGTGAACAGGCGGAAAAAGCGCAGTTGGAATCTTTATCAAAACTGAAAGCGGAACGGAATCAGCAATCTGTTGATGAAGCGCTTAAGAAAGTCAAAGATGCCTGCGAAAATGATACAAACGTATTGCCGCCTATTATTGAAGCATCAAAGGCATACGCCACACTTGGAGAAATTGTAAACACCATGAAGCAGGTGTACGGCGAATGGAACGAAACGCCGGCAATTTGAAAAAATAGGTGAAAAAAAAATTGTAAAGGGTATGAAAATGAAGAAAACATATCATAAAATGATAATGCTAATTATTATGTCATCGTTAAATTTATTTGCAGGACCCTTTGATTCAGGTTTTATCGAGTGGAATCAACCTAATGGTGTAACATTTGTTGCCCGACACTGGGGAGATGAGTTTCAATGGTGGATGAGGACAGACAATGGGTATTCAATAATTAAAGGTAATGATGGTTGGTATTATTATGCACAACTTGACGATGATGGTGAATTTACACCTTCCTCAAGTAGTGTTAGTATTGACTTACCAATTGATGATTCATTTCAATTAGAAAGATCCATTTCAAGACAAGAACAAATCGATGCTGAAATTCGTGAATTCAATTTACGAGTTTTTCAAAATAGACAGCGTTATAAGGCAAAAAGAGACGCATCAATTGGAAGGAGTATTATTGATACTCTTGGAGTTATTCTAGTTGATTTCACCCCGAGTTTACGCTATAAAGAGGGCTCATGTTCTCCTGATGGTTGTATTAAAGATATTTATGACAAAATGTTTTTTTCTAACGATTCATCTTGGAATGGCTCTCAGGGTAATACAATTCACCCCGAGGGTGATGCGCTATTCGGGAGTTTTAGAGAATATTATTTACAACAATCAATTGGTTTTCATGATGTAGTTGGAATTGGAACTGACGGGACTTCTATACTTAATCCCAATATGGGTGGGTTCCCGCTTTGGGTTAAATTGGATCATCCAAAATCTCATTATTTAGAATCTTCATACGATTACTTCCATAAAAGTGTAATTAACGAATTTGGTTCAATGATGGATTCACTTATTAATGAAGGGATTTTAATTGATACAATTGGTGTTACAAAATGGGCAATTTTTTATGCTGGGAATGATTTTACAACTGGAGGAATTATAGTAGCTGCATTTCCCGCTGGTGATTATGGAGGGCCGGATTCGATGTATTCTAATTTCAAAGACTTTTATGTTATGAGCGAACGTTGGCGAAACAAAATAATTGATAATGATTCAGGGTTTACCCATATAGGGCAACAAGTACATGAATTTGGGCATTTGTTAGGGGCTGCAGACGAATACTATGATAGTGATTTATTACCTGTTGACCCTCAGAAATGGGCAGTAATGTCTATAGGTATTTATAATGGTCCACAAAGTAACAATGTTGAAGGCGCCTGTCCGGCAGGTTTTTCCCCACCTTATAGAGCAATAGAATTTGGTTGGGTATCAGATTCACTATTAAATGAAAGTACATTCAACATGACTTTAAATTATGATTACTTCCAGCCTGAATATTTCCGGATTAATATACCTAACAGTCAAGAGTATTTTATTATAGAAAATCGTCTCAGAAAGGGCTTTGATGAATATACCCCTATTGTAGATTCGCTGAATTTAGATTATTGGGATGGTGACCCAAATGGATCAATCGGTGGTCTTTTGATTTGGCATGCTGATCTATCAATGATAGGTAGTGGAACTAATTCTGAAAGTGATTTTGTTGAATTGGAATATGCAAATGGAGATTCATATACAAATGATAATACACCACCAGATGACTGGTTTAACTACTTTGGTCATCCCTTCACGTTTGGTAATAATGATCAATCATTTAATAGTTCGACACTACCATCATCTAAGACACGAGATGGTAAAATGTCAGGTATTGCGATTAATAATATTAGTTGGAATGGTGAAAACAATTCAATTAATATAGGGGAAATCACATCCTTAGAAACTGCTGAAGCAAATATCAATATTTTAGATGGTTGGAATTTACTGGGGTTACCATTACAAACATTTAGTCCAAATTATGAAAACATTTTCCCAAATGCTGTTGGAGTACCACTTACTTTTTACAATAATGAATATATACAAGAGGTTGATCTCTCTATTGGAAAGGGGTATTGGCTTTACTTTCCTAATGAAAGTTATAGTTTATTAGAAGGTATAGCTTTTTCTGATATAAACATTAGTTTATCCACAGGTTGGAATTTAATTTCAGGAATATCGTACCCAGTAAATGTATCTTCGATCACTGATCCTAATCACCTAATAGTACCAGAAACTTTTTATGAATTCAATGGCTCATATATTTCTGCTAATACACTTACTCCAGGTAAAGGATATTGGGTATTATCAAATAATGATGGCCAGATCACTATTTCAAATGATGAATCAAATAATCAATTGTTGTGTTCAAGCTTTCTTCAGAGTTCTTCTTCATTAAAATTAACTAATAACAATAATAAGACCTGTAGATTGTATTTTGATGGTTCAATACCTAACGATGAAACAAATAGATATTCGTTACCTCCAGTCCCTGAATATTTAAACGATATATTTGATGTCCGAAATTCAACTAATGAGAAGTACATTGAAGAGGGTGATATTATAAATGTTAGAAATTCATCTTATCCCATAATTATTTCATTTGAAAATAATTCAGATGAATCAAATGAATGGCTATTATCAGTAATTGAGAACGGAGGGAAAATCACAGCTGATAGTGCAACAGGGGTTTTTACTGAAACTTTTATTTTAAAAGAGGAAGAAATTATTACTATTTCAAAACCTATAAAAAATTTGGTATTGTCTAAAATTAGTAATGACCAAATACCCAATAATTTCATTCTATATAATAGTTATCCCAATCCTTTCAATTCTTCAACAGTAATAAAATATTCTCTTCCAAACCATGGAAATGTTAATTTTATCATATATGATATTCTTGGACGTATTATAAAAACAATTTTCATTGAGCATGATAATGGTGGTTTAAAACAATTGATATGGGATGGTACCAATGAAACCGGAGCAGATGTTTCATCTGGGGTATATTTATGTACTATGAAATTTGGCTCAACCCAAAGAACGACAAAAATTACTTTACTAAAATAATATTTGGAGGATAATAAAAATGAAATTTTCATCGATTCTGTTAATTACATTACTTTTAATTGAAATAAATTACTCTCAAGATTTCCAAAATGACTTGACTGTTATTTCAAATAGTGGAGTTGATATTGATTTAGTTTATGGCATGTATCCTTGTGCCACAGATGGATATGATGAGGGAATTGACGAACATGGATTCACTTTTCCCGGTTCGTGGGGTGTAAATTTTATTGATACGGTAAATTTTGAAATTTATTTTAAAATGATCAATACCAGTTCAGTTAATGAATCTAAAGAATTTTTGTTAGAACTATATTGGGGATTTGAATCAGGTATGACTATTTTCTGGGATAATCACTTGTTTCAAGATATAGGTCAGTTTATAATTGAGGATTATGTTTGGCAGGATGATTCGAGTGGTTCTTTGTTCAGTATTGATATGGCTTCACAAGATTCAGTTTATCTGGATAATCAGGATATTTTTCACTTAAAAATATTTGTAACTGCACATCCACCTAGTCGTAGTAAAACTGTCGAATCAGATTGGAACCTTATTTCGCTTCCTTTTAATGTATCAGATTCCGATTACTTATCTCTTTTCCCCGATGCCATCCCCGGAACTCTCTACGGGTATAACGACGGCTATCAGAATGAAAGTGAACTACTCCCGGGTAAAGGGTACTGGCTTCGGTTTCCTAATGCAGGAGAAACCACACTCACCGGTGAAGAGTTTGGCTCCATTGCTCTCAATCTCAACAGCGGTTGGAATATTATCAGCGGTGTTTCTCTTCCGGTCGCTTTTTCTGATATACTTGATCCGGGTAGTATTCTCATCCCCGACACCTTTTACAGCTACACCAGCGGCGGCTACACATCGGCAGATTCCCTCCAACCGGGGGTCGGCTATTGGGTCCGAACATCACAGACAGGAGAGATAACAATATCATGTCAAGGGGAATAAATAAAATAAAATCCAAGGATTTGAGGAAATTATGAATAAAAAATTTACAGTCGTAATCGTTGCAGTGGTTATTTTGGTGGTAACCTGGGTGACCATGGGTTCCGAAGGGAAGGAAGTACCTTATGTCACCATTACAGAATTAAAGGATTCAAATCACGCAAAACCCGGAATACGCTATAGACTGGGCGGCATCGTTAAAGAGGGAACCATTCAAAAAGAGGAAGACGATCCCTTAGCACTTGCGTTTGTCCTGCAGCAGGAGGAAGAGATTCTGCCGGTGAGCTATCACAAAATTGTCCCGGACCTTTTCAAAGAAGGCGCTGAAGTCATTGTGGAAGGGTACTATGTAAAAGGGAATTTTCAGGCGGATAATCTTATGACAAAATGCGCCTCCAGATACGAGGGTGATCTCCGGGATACCCCCGGCTACGAAGGAACCAAGGAAACTTCCCTTTGAACCACATGGCCGTTTACGGCGGCACCATTCTTAATTTGTCCCTCGGATTTGCTGCTCTTACCATTGCGGCGCTCTATTTTTACAACCGCACAAAAGACACACGGCTGTTTTTGGTGAGTCAGCGATTATCACTGGTTGTTTCGTTTGGCGTGATGCTGTGTACTGTTGTTTTATTGGGAAACCTCCTTCAAAGCAATTTCGATGTGGATTATGTGGCAAAATACACGAGTCTCGGGACGCCTACAATTTACAAATTTACCGCCCTCTGGGCGGGGCAGTCCGGTTCACTTTTGTTCTGGCTTTTTATCCTTTCAGTCTATTCGGCTGTTGTTGTTATACAGAATAGAAAAAATACATCACCCTTAATTCCCTATGTCATCGGAACACTGGCTGTGATTCAGTTATTTTTTCTTATTTTGGTGAACTATGTGGCAAATCCGTTTCATCCCGTGGATGTGGATTTTGCCATTCAGGATGGCCTTGGACTAAACCCACTCCTCCAAAATGCCACCATGGCGATTCACCCGCCCATGCTGTATCTCGGTTATGTGGGATTTGCGGTACCATTCGCCTTTGCCGTGGGAGCCCTCATTTCCCGTCAATTGGATTCGCTATGGGTCCGCAGTATCCGCCGGTGGACTTTGTTCACATGGCTCGCATTGGGATGTGGAATAATTCTCGGTGGCTGGTGGGCGTATCAGGAATTGGGCTGGGGCGGCTACTGGGCTTGGGACCCTGTGGAAAATGCATCCTTAATGCCGTGGTTGACAGGAACGGCATTCGTTCACAGCATTATCATTCAGGAAAAAAAGAATATGCTGAAAGTGTGGAATATGGTACTAATTCTGGTAACATTTTTGCTCTCCATTTTCGGGACATTTCTCACACGAAGCGGGATTGTATCTTCAGTTCATTCCTTTACTGAGTCTGCAATCGGACCGTTTTTTCTCGGTTTTGTTTTGCTGATTCTGGGTGCGAGTATTTATCTGCTTCTTACACGATTGAACGAATTGAAATCAGAAAAAAGGATGGAATCGTTTGTCTCCAGAGAGAGCGGATTCCTATTCAACAATGTCATTTTTGTAAGCTTATGTTTTGCTGTTTTATGGGGGACACTCTTTCCGGTAATTTCGGAAGCAATCCGCGGAACAAAAATAACGGTTGGCGCTCCCTTTTTCAATCAGTTGGCAGTTCCTATTGGAATTTTGCTTCTGCTTCTCACAGGAGTTGGACCGCTTCTGGCGTGGAAGAGGACATCCAGAAAAAGTCTCGTCCGGAATTTTTCCGTTCCCATTTCAGGGGGGTTGGGTGTATCCGGAATCGCTGCATTGTCTGGTGGTGGGTCATTTTATGTGGTAACTACATTTGGAATTATTGGCTTTGTTACCAGTGCTATTGGTCTTGAGTTTTACAGAGGTATTCGCGTTAGGGTTAAGAAATTCGGAGAAACATTTTTTACAGCTCTTGTCCGCATGGTTTCTAAAAACCGCTCCCGGTACGGTGGATATATTGTCCATATCGGGATTGTACTCATGTTTATCGGGTTTGTTGGGAAAGCATTCAGTAGTGACAAAGAATGGACCATTTCAACAGGTGAAACGGTAGAATTGAAGGGATACCGTTTTCATCTGGCGAATGTAACTGAAGCGGAACGTTCCAATCACTATGCGTGGATTGCACATTTAGACGTAGAAAAAAATAACGAGGAACTGTTAAAGTTGATGCCTGAAAAAAGAGTCTATTTTCACACCGATCCCAATCCGGAGCGCCGCCAGCCACACAGTGAAGCAGACATTCATACCACCTGGTTGAAAGATATCTACGCTGTTTTTGGCGGAATTGATCTGGAAAATGAATTGGTGTCTCTGAAAATTATGATCAATCCGCTGGTACGGTTTGTCTGGCTGGGCGGATTGGTTCTGTTATTCGGGACTGTTGTTGCCCTGTGGCCCTCAAAGGAGAAAATCTGAGTATGTATTTTAGCATCATGATTTTATTGACTTTTGTTGTGATTGTTGTATTTTGCATTCAGCCGCTTTTCTTTCCGCGAATTGCTCAGCTATCATCTTCTGACTCCACCTTAAATTCACTGAAACAGAAGAAAAAAATTCTCTACAGACAAATTAAGGAAGCGGAAATGGAATACGAAATGGGCAATCTTTCAGAAGAAGATTTTGTTCGAACACGGCAATTGCTCAAACAAGAAGTTTCGCAAATTTTAGAAAAACAGCGAAATAACGAAAAAAATTAGCGAAATTCCTTTTACCCATTCTTCCAATCATGCAGTCCACCATTCCCCCATCTTTACAACACTCCAATTCTACAAATTTAAATAACCCATGCTAAAAATAACCGGTTTAGAAAAATCCTTCGATCACAGAAAAATCCTCAATGGCGTTAATCTTGCCATCAATAAGGGGGAAACTATCGGTTTAATAGGGATTAATGGTGTAGGGAAAACAACACTGCTCAGAATCATGGCAGGAATCACCTCCTTTGAAAATGGAAATATCCAGAAAAACAAAAAGAAGATGCTTTACCTCGGTCATCAACCGAATCTTTATTCCGTTTTGACCGCTGAAGAGAATTTAAAGTTACTGATGAAACTTTACGGTAACTCTGTGGATGGTGACAAACTCTCATCCGCAATGAATAAAGTTGGACTGAAGACCTTTGGGAAATTATCCATTCGGAATTTTTCAAGGGGAATGCTTCAACGATTACAGATTGCGAAAGCATTGTTAATTGATTGGGAACTCTTGTTAATGGATGAACCGGCAGAAGGACTGGATGAATCCGGGTTACAGCTTCTTGAAACTATGATTGTAAAGTGGCAGGGCGAAAATCGATCCATGTTAATGGTTTCCCATAATAGAGAGTGGCTGAGAAAATATTGTAATAAATTAACTTTGCTGGAAAATGGAAAATTGTCTGAAACGGAGTTGAACCAGGGTGATGATTGACTTGTTGAAAAAAGAGTTCTTGATTGAATTCAGAAGCAAAGAAATACTGTCTTCCATGATTCTTTTCGGAATTTCGGTTGTGTTGATGTATTCCCTGGCGTTTAATCAGTCCCCGGAAATTTTCGGAAAGTTTGCACCCGGATTTGTATGGATAACATCCCTTTTTATTGCTGTTCTCGGACTTTACAGATCATACACTCTTGAAAAGGAATTTGATGCTTACGGACTGCTTCTCTCGTCACCGGTGAAACGGTCGAATATTTTCATCAGCAAATGGGTAAGCGGATTCATTTTTATTACACTGGCACAGGTGGTTATTTTTCCGGTATTCTTTCTATTTACGGGATTGGGATTTCCTTCCAATTGGATGGTCTGGATGGGTACAATCATTCTTGTGAATACTGGGATTTCGGCTCAAGGGAGTTTTATTGCTGGTCTTGTCATGCGTGTCCGTGTGGGCGAAGTTCTCCTGCCCGTGTTGTTTTTTCCGTTGGTGTGTCCCCAGCTAATTGCTGCGGTGAAGATGACATCAGCCATAATGAATAATTTAGATTTTTCATTTTGGATAATTTGGTTGCAGATATCCATTACTTTCGCTGTAGTTTTTGGGACTGCAGGAATCCTGATATTTGAATATTTCGTGGAAGAATAATGATTGAACAACCAACAACATTTTTATCCAAACAGGGAAATAAAATTCATTTCGCATTGGTTCTATTAATGTATTTGACTGGATTTTATGCTATATTAGTAATATCCCCCATTGAACCGGATCAGCAGATGGCGCAGAAGATTTTTTATCTCCATGTACCCTCGGCCTGGACTTCATTTTTTGCCTACTTCCTGGTGATGATTTTTAGTATTCAATTTCTGAGAACAAAAAATGCTAAGTGGGACAATTATGCTTTTGCAACCGCAGAAGTAGGGACTCTATTTTGTGCGTTTGTTCTTATCAGCGGACCTATATGGGCAACACCTATTTGGGGAAGGGCGTGGAGTTGGGAACCGAGATTAACGACAACATTAATAATGTTTTTGGTCTATCTCGGTTATTTTATGCTGAGGCAATACGGCGGTTCCTATGAGAGAGTTTCACGGCTTGCTGCTGCCGTTGGAATAATTGCATTTCTGGATGTACCGCTGGTTTATTATTCCGTGAAGCTATGGAGTCCGGAGGTGCAATCCCACCCACAACCGGGGATGTTTCAGCAGCCATGGGATATTGTGGGAACTTTTCTTTTTCTATTGACTACATTCATTTTTACGTTCATATTTATGGTGAAATATAGATTACATGTATTAAATTTAAATGGTCTCCTCAAAAGGGAATCAAGTGACAGTTAAATATATTGGATATTTTATCGCAGTTTGTGTCGTCTTCTTTAGTCTGATTGCCGGATGGTTGGCGGTCAATTTTCTAAAGGAGAAAACAATTTTAAAACAATTGAATGAAAACAAAAATTCAAAAAATTAAAGGTCGAAAAATTTATGAGTAAAAAAATTGTACATGTTGTGGGAACAGGCACCATCGGTGAACCTCTTATCGGTCTGCTTTCCGATTACAGGGAACCGTTGGGAATTGATGAAGTCACATTTCATAAGAATACGCCTTTGAGTTATGAAAGGGCAAAGGTTAATAACCTGGTTGCCCGGGGAGCGCGTCTTGCTGTTCATAGTCATGCCAGACAGGGTTTTATTGATATTGGACTGAACCCTGAGTTCGAAACGGAAGAAGCCATTGAACGGTCAACTGTCGTCATTGATTGTACGCCTAAAGGTATCGGTCATGAAAATAAGCATAAGTATTATGAAAAATTTGCTTCACCCGGAAAAGGATATCTTGCCCAGGGAAGTGAAGATGGATTCGGGTTAAAATATGCCAGAAGCATCAATGATAAAGCGCTGAAGAAAAATAATAATCAGTTTGTACAGGTAGTTTCATGCAATACACACAATATTGCATCATTAACAAGTACCATTGCGCTCCCGGAGAGTGAAGACAATCTTTTGGAAGGTCGTTTTGTCTGTATCAGGCGGGCATCTGATATCAGCCAGACAAGCGCTTACATTCCTGCGCCTGAAGTGGGAAGACACAGCAGTGATGAATTCGGTACACACCACGCGCAAGATGCTGTTGAACTGTTCAAAACGATTGATATTAAACCCAATTTATTTTCGTCAGCCATGAAAGTAAATTCCCAATACATGCACGTTATTTGGTTTAACATTCGATTGAAAAATTCCATTACAAAAGAGGAAGTGCTGCACCGGTTGGATTCCAATAAATTGATTGCGTTGACAGAAAAAACGAGTACCAGCTCCGTGTTCTCATTCGGGCGGGATCAGGGGCATTATGGCAGAATCTTAAATCAGACAGTTGTTGTGGTACCTTCCATATCAGTGAATAGTGGAAAAGAAATTGTAGGATATTGCTTCACACCTCAAGATGGCAATTCGCTAATGAGCAGTATTGCCGCAACGGAATATTTTTTGTACCCCGATTCGTACGAAGAAAAAATTCAGTGCCTTTCGGACTTATTCTTTTCGGAAGTCTGAATCTTTTTATTCTCATTATATTCGAACAAATTTCTCCGTTTATTTTATTCTAACTTCAATTCAATATTATGGCATCAGAAAAATCACTTCTCACTAAATTTACCAACCATCTGAAAAAGAAAAAGCTGTTTCAGTCCGGCGCCAGGGGGCTGATTGCTGTATCAGGGGGTCTGGACTCTGTCGTTCTTTTGGACTTGATGCTATATCTTTCGGAGGAATTGAACCTGTCCATTGGCGTGGCGCATTTCAACCATAATCTCAGGGGGGAAGAATCAGAATTGGATGCTCAGTTTGTGGAAAAAATGGCTCATGATTATGGACTTGAATTCCACTGTGCACATAACATAAAGGAGAAGGGTAAAGGGGAAAGCACCGAAGAATTCGCTCGAAATTCCCGTTACGAGTTTCTTCGACAGGTTATGGAGGAATATAACTATGACTGGACAACTACGGCCCACCATGCCGATGATCAAGTAGAGACTGTTTTTTTAAGAATGATTTCCGGTTCCGGGGTTAGTGGTCTGCGGGGAATTCCTGAAGTGAACAATAAGTTAATCAGACCCTTGCTGACGTTTACAAGAGAACAAATTCAAACGTATGCTGATGAAAGAGAATTAAATTACAGAACCGACAGTTCCAATGATGATATTACCATTCAGCGAAACTTCTTTCGGCATAAAATCGCCGGACTGGTGAAAGAATTGAATCCAGGAATTCACAAAAGTATCAAGAGATTGACCGATAATTTGGATGAATTAGAAGATTTTATGGAAAGTCCTGTCAACGAATTAATGAATGGTATTGTTGAGAGAACACCAGAAAATTTAACAGTTCCAGTTTCTAAATTGGAAGCACACCCCATGCTGATTCAAAAACGCCTGATTCAAAAACTTTTAGGTATTGATTTGAATTGGCGCCATCACACATGGGATAATCTGGAATCATTTCTTCGGAAAAGTCAAACAGGCGATTTTTTAGAACTACCGGGCGGAGTTAAGATTTTGAGGAATAGAGATAAGTTTATTTTGGAGAAATCATCCAAAAAACCTATAAAAGAAAATATTCAGTTCAAGATTAATTCTGTGGAAAAAACTTTTGTGAAGGTTGGGGAATTTGAATTGACTCTTCATAAAAAGCAGAATTTCACCAACTTTTCAAATGATGTTTGCAGAGAAACTGTAAATATTGATTCCCTTTTAAATGAACCATTAATCCTCAGGTTATGGCAGCCGGGAGATAACATGATTCCACTGGGAATGAATCAATTTAAAAAAGTAAGTGATATCCTGATTGATCGAAAAATAGACCGGTTTCAAAAAGAACGCCAATATGTATTAAAAAAAGGTGATGAAACTGTCTGGTTATGCGGTGTTGTTCTTGATAATCGATTCAGGATAACAGACAAAACAGATTCGGCAGGAGAATTACAATGGAATAGAGCAGGAAATTTATTGTGATTGAACTCCTTAGTATTGAAAAGATTCAAAAAAGAGTCAAAGAACTCGCTGGCGAAATTTCTAAAGATTATAATGATAGGGTACCCATTTTGATAGGTGTTTTGAATGGAAGTTTTATATTTTTATCTGATTTGGCGAGGGAACTCACCATTGATTGCGAGGTAGACTTCATTAAAGTGAACAGTTACGATGGAAAAGAATCGAGCGGTACGGTTCATTTACTTAAGGACATATCAGCGGATATTACAAATAGGCACATAATTCTTGTGGAGGATATTGTTGATTCAGGATTAACGATGAATTTTCTTATTAAACGGCTTGAAGGGTCTAATCCTGCATCTGTTGCAGTTGTAACTTTACTTTTTAAATCAGAAATAGCACAACTAAATTTAGAGTTAAATTATGTCGGATTTGAAATCCCCAGCGACTTCGTTGTGGGTTACGGACTGGATGTTGAACAGAAAATGCGAAATTTAAAATCAATTTACCGCTTAGAAGAAAATGACTTTTAATTGGTTTTATAAATCGGTATGTTAGTAAGCAATGGCAAATACACAGAGCAATAAGTCAAATAAAAAGAACCATCAGGAGTCTAAAAAGAACAAATCTTCTTCTGATAAAAATTCCCAATACAAATTTCAGTGGAAACAGGCCGGTAAGACATCCCTGATTTGGATACTGATCCTCGGATCAGCTATATTTTTATCCAATGTTTTTTCAGGCAATGATAAAACTGAACCTGTCGTAGAATATTTTCAATACAGGGTATTCTTAGAATCAAATTTAATTAAGGAAGCGACGGTCATTGCGGAAAAGGAATTCCATGGAGTTTTAGGTTCTCTCACAGATATTTCTGTTAAAGAACGGACCTACAGCCAAGTTGACCGGTTTTCGGTTATTCTCCCGTATGTAAATGAAACAACGCTGGAGGAATGGGATCAGTACGGGATACAATACAGCTTTATTGAGAAAAAAATTGACTGGGCAGGGTATTTGCTCAGTATGGCGCCTTGGCTCCTTCTCATCGTTTTCTGGATTTTTATCATGCGCCGAATGCAGGGAGGCGCAGGGACTAAAGGGTTGTTTAACTTTGGAAAAAGCAGAGCAAGATTGTGGACTTCTGATAAACCGGATGTTACATTCAAACACGTAGCAGGATGTGAGGAAGCAAAGACTGAGTTAGGTGAAATAATTAATTTTCTAAAAGATTCAAAAAGGTACCAGAAACTGGGTGGAAAAGTTCCTAAGGGTGTTTTGCTTTTAGGTCCTCCGGGGACGGGAAAAACATTGCTTGCAAGAGCCATCGCGGGGGAAGCAGGTGTACCCTTTTTCAGTATCAGTGGAGCTGATTTTGTTGAAATGTTTGTGGGAGTCGGCGCATCCCGTGTGAGGGACCTGTTTGAGCAGGGGAAAAAACATTCTCCTTCCATCATTTTTATTGATGAAATAGATGCTGTAGGGCGTCATAGGGGTGCAGGGCTCGGCGGCGGTCATGATGAAAGAGAGCAGACTCTGAATGCCATGCTTGTCGAGATGGATGGGTTTGAGCCCAATACCAACGTGATTATTCTGGCGGCAACCAACCGTCCCGATGTTTTGGATAATGCATTGTTGCGGCCCGGAAGATTCGACAGGCAAATTATCGTTGATGTCCCCGATTTAGGAGGCAGGAAGGGCATTCTGGAAGTGCATACCAAGGATGTTCCAATCGCAAAAGATGTTGACTTGGAGATCCTTTCCAGAGGAACTCCGGGGTTGGTGGGCGCAGATTTAGCCAATCTGGTGAATGAGGCATCACTCCTTGCCGCAAGGCGAAAAAAGAAAAAAGTTGAAATGGTCGATTTTGAGGATGCAAAGGACAGGGTAATGATGGGCGTTGAACGGACAAGTATGATTATCAGCGATGAAGAAAAAAAATTAACTGCCTATCATGAAGGAGGTCACGCTCTTGTTGCCAAAAAAATGCCAAAAGCTGATCCCATCCACAAAGTTACCATAATACCAAGAGGGAGAGCCCTGGGATTGACAGCTCAACTTCCCATTGATGAAAAACACAATTATGCGGAAGAATATATAAAATCCCGTTTGGCTGTACTGATGGGTGGGAGAGCTGCTGAGCAGTTGATCTTTAATGAACTGACGACGGGTTCAGGGAACGATATTGAGCATGCCACAGATATTGCCAGAAAAATGGTTTGCGAGTGGGGAATGAGCCATCTTATGGGACCTCTCACTTATGGGAAAAAGGATGAAGAATTATTCCTTGGCCGCGAGATTCAAACTCACAAGGATTACAGTGATAATACTGCGGATCAAATTGACAAAGAAATTTTTGATATTCTTACCGAAGCAGAGAATACGGCTACAGATATTATAAAGAAAAACATTGAATTCCTTCACAGAATCGCAGAAGAATTACTCGAGCATGAAACGATTGACGGGCAAGATATTGATAATATCTTAGATGGTAAAAAGATTACCCGAAAATCTACCCGTCCGTCGAACGGGCGGAAAAAAAGAGCTCAGCGGAAAAAGAAAAAACCAGAAGAAGCAGCCACATAATTCCATCCATGATCGGTAGAGTCAGATGGTTTTGGGGGTAAATGATTGAGAGTATCACGCCTGTTAAAAGAACCCGGAACGTTAATTATGGGAATTTTAAATGTAACCCCTGATTCATTTTTTGATGGAGGGTCTTATTTTGATTTGGAATCGGCTGTTAACTATGCGCATCAAATGGTAGATGAGGGTGCGGATATCATTGATATTGGCGGTGAGTCATCCCGCCCCGGCGCAGATCCGGTATCTCTTGAGGAAGAAGAAAAAAGAGTGATGCCAGTTTTGGAGCGGCTTATTAGTGAAGTTGAAATTTCCATTTCCGTAGATACTTACAAATCCACAATAGCCAAAAAAGCACTGGAGATTGGCGCCCAAATAATCAATGATATCAGTGGATTAAGATTCGACTCCGATATGGCAAATGTGGTGGCTGAACATGATTGTCATGTGGTTATTATGCACATGAAGGGGAGTCCCAAAGATATGCAGTTGAATCCAACCTACTTTGATCTCATAAGTGAACTGGTTGAATTTTTTGAAGAAAGAATTGCACATGCATCATCACAGGGAATTTCCGGTGACAAAATTATCCTGGATCCCGGGATTGGATTTGGAAAACGGGTAGAGGATAATTTTGACATCATTCGTGAATTGGAGAGTATTGTTGAACTTGGGTATCCCGTGCTGGTGGGTCCTTCCCGGAAAACATTTTTAAGCAAAACGTTGAATTTACCCTTTGAAGATTTGATAGAAGGGACCTCCGCTGCTGTGACCGCTTCCATAATAAATGGCGCTAAAATTGTAAGAGTCCACGATGTAAAGGAAATGAAAAGAGTTGTCACCGTTGCTGATACATTTCAAAAAAGTAGAGTTTTGGCATGACGCTGTTTGAACTGGGATTTTTAAAAATCACACTCATAGATGTTATTGATATCTTTCTGGTGTCTTGGCTGTTCATCAAATTGTACGATTACTTTAAAGACACCCGCGCCTGGCATATGCTTGTTGGGTTGATCATTATTTTAATTTCCTCCTTTTTTTTCCGGGCTATGAACATGAGCGGAATGACGTGGATAATCACCCAGATTCAAACGGTTTGGGTGGTCGCTTTTGTTATCCTGTTTCAACCGGAACTGAGGCGGCTCTTGATTTATGTGGGAAGAACAAGATTTATTCGAAAGATTTTCAGTGTTGGAACTTCCAAAATTATTGATGCTGTTGTGGAGGCATCTTTTACACTTCGAAGCAAGAAATGGGGCGGTATCATTGTTTTGCAGAAAGATTCAGGTTTAAAAACAATGAAAGAAGCCGGAACACCTATGAAAGCTGAAGTTTCGGCACCTTTACTAGTATCTATATTTAACCCTCAGTCACCCTTGCACGATGGCGCTGTGATTATTCAAAATGACATCATTGAAGCAGCACAATGCATACTCCCACTCACAGAAAGCGACCAGGTGGACCCGGAGATGGGTACCCGCCACAGAGCTGCTTTAGGGATCAGTGAGGAAACAGATGTAATTGTAATCGTTATTTCTGAAGAGAAGAAACGTGTATCCGTAGCAATGAATGGCGTATTTAACCATAATCTGGATGAACCGGGTCTAAAGGGATTTTTGAATAAAAATCTTTTTCTTGAATCCGGGGAATAAAAGTGAAACAATCATCAACATTTTAATTTTAAATTTCTAACATGGATTATCCGGAAATAAAAGAGAATTACAAATCGATACATGAGAGGCACCTCGATCTCAGGGGGTGTCTTTGACCTACCTGAATTAGAAGCTTCATTAGCTTCACTCAAAGAAAAAACTCTACAAGAAAACTTCTGGAATAACAAAAATTACGCACAGACTGTGCTGAAAAAGATATCCGTTATTGAAAAGGAACTGGAAACCTTCCGATTGGCGGATGAACGGAATGAGAATCTGGAAGTGCTGTTTGAATTGGCAGAAGAGGACAAATCAAGTGAAGATAAACACCTTCTGAAGGAATTAAAAGTTGAACTGGATGCATACAAGTCCATAATAAATAACCTTGAATTGAAGCTCATGCTGGGTGCGGAAGACGATATGAGCGATGCCATTCTCACGATCCATCCCGGCGCCGGCGGAACGGAATCCCAGGACTGGGCGGAAATGCTCTACCGCATGTACCTGCGGTGGATTGAACGGCAGGAATTTTCATCAAAGGTCATTGATTTTCAACCCGGAGATGAAGCGGGGATTAAGGATGTAACACTTGAGGTTAAAGGTGAATTTGCATATGGACTGTTAAAAGCGGAGGCCGGCGTCCACCGGCTTGTACGGATTTCTCCCTTCGACTCCTCCAACCGAAGGCATACTTCATTTGCTTCCATATTTGTTTATCCTTCCTCCGATGAAGAGATTGAGGTTGAGATTAATCAGGACGATTTGAAAATTGATACCTACCGTGCCAGCGGTGCCGGCGGGCAGCATGTAAACAAGACTGACTCTGCTGTTCGAATTACACATCTTCCCAGCGGAATTGTGGTCCAATGTCAGAATGAGCGGTCCCAGCACAAAAATAAGGCAAACGCATTGAAGGTTTTAAAAGCACGTTTGCACAAACTGCAATTGGAGCAACAGGCGGAAGCCATCAAAGAACTGGAAGATCAGAAACAGGATATAGGATGGGGAAGTCAAATCCGGTCGTATGTGTTTCATCCTTATAATATGGTAAAGGACCACCGCACAAAATATGAAGTGGGTGATGTCAAACGGGTGATGGATGGGGACTTGACGCCGTTTATCCGGTCGTTTTTACTAAAGACAGCGGCGAAGGGTTAACAAAATGTCATTCTGATCCCGACCGTCCACTGGCTGATTCAGGATGACAGTATTAGATGATTCCCCTCTAAAAAGGGGGGGGGTACAAGTATCCGCAGGACTCTGTGAGAAGGGGTGTGTAAGATTCGCAAATTCGTTTAATTAATCTTTTCCTTTCCATTAACTCTGTTGAACCTCTAATTTTCCCCTAATCAAATGCGGGTCAATAAACACAAAAAAGGAAAAACAAATGTCATCTGAAAAAGAACAAAGTTTAAAACAAATCATGGATTTCCGGCGGGAAAAGCTGGACAAACTCCGTGAAATGGGTGTGAATCCTTACCCCTACAAATTTGATGCGTCCAATACGTCAGAAGAAATCCTCAGAAAATTCGATAAACTGGAAGGCAAATCTGTCTCCATTGCCGGCAGGATTGTTTCTCTCCGGAGAATGGGCAAGGCATCCTTTTTTCATATTCAGGATAGAGAAGGGAAGATTCAGGTGTACATCAAGCAGGACAATGTTGGTGAAGATATTTACAACATTTTCAAACTGATGGACATGGGCGATTTTGCAGGTGTGGTTGGGGAAGTGTTCAAAACGAAAATGGGAGAAATCAGCGTATCGGCTGAATCGGTTACACTGCTGTCCAAGAGTATTCGTCCTCTTCCCGGCGCCAAGGAAAAAGACGGGGAAGTCTATTCCGCATTTGCCGATAAAGAACAGCGGTACCGCCACCGACATTTGGACCTCATTGAAAATCCCGATGTGAAAGATGTGTTTGTGAAACGGGCAAAAATCTCCAAAGCGATGAGAGAATATTTGGATTGTCACGGTTTTGTGGAAGTAGAAACACCTGTCCTCCAACCCTTGTATGGCGGCGCTTTTGCCAGGCCGTTTAAAACAATGCACAATGCACTCCATCAGGAATTATATCTCCGTATTGCTGACGAGCTTTATCTGAAGCGTCTTATTATCGGAGGATTTGACCGTGTTTATGAGATGTCGAAGGATTTCCGGAACGAAGGAATGGACAGGAGCCACAATCCTGAATTTACCATGCTGGAATTTTATGCCGCTTATGTGGATTATGAATTTATGATGGATTTTACAGAAAAACTGATTCAATCTGCGGCTGATGCTGTGGGTGTGAAGACCATAGAAATTGAAGGACAATCAATCGATCTTTCAAAACCTTTCCGCAGGGCTTCTTATCTGGAATTATTAAGTGAAGCGGTCGGGAAAGATGTATCGGAAGCAGATGAAACTGTACTCAGGAAACATTGTCAAAAAAATAATATCGAAGTTGAGGATGATGCCCACGTTGGTCAATTGTACGAATTACTCACAAAAAATCTGGTGGAGCCAAAACTGGTTGAGCCCACGTTTATAATAGATTATCCAAAAGTCATTTCACCTTTGGCAAAAACACGCCGGGACGGGAATGAAAATATTGTAGAGCGGTTTGAACTGTTTGTTGGTGGCAATGAACTCGCCAATGCCTTTTCCGAATTGAACGATCCGGTTGATCAGCGGTCCCGGATGGAAGCGCAGGTGGAACTGAAAGCAATGGGTGATGAAGAAGCGCAGACTCTGGATGAAGACTTCCTTTCAGCCATGGAAACAGGGATGCCTCCCACAGGCGGGGTTGGTATCGGCATTGACCGCCTCGTGCTGCTATTAACAGGGCAGCACTCCATTAAGGATGTGATTCTGTTTCCTGCTATGCGTCCGCAGGATTCATGATACTTCATGAAACTGCCTTTTTTCATCGCTCTCAGGCACCTTAATTCCCGCCACAGTTTCAGCTACATTTCATTTATCAGTTTTCTATCGGTCATCGGTCTTGGCATAGGTGTTGCTGTTCTCGTGTTGACATTGGGTATTCTCAACGGATTTGAGCATGAAATACAGGATAAAATTGTTTCCTTTGACGGACATATTCGCATTAAAGGGTACTTAAGTAATCCACTTCCGGAACAGAGCGCAGAATTGGACTCCGTTCTGAATTCCATTAGTCATATTGACGTGAAGGCTCCCTATATCCGCCACGTTACCATGATTCGCCATAAAAGTAAAACGGAAGGTGTTGTTATTGAGGGGATCGGGCAAGAAGCAGCAGAGAAAGTTTTCGGTACACCTGCACTTATGAAAAAAGGAATTTTCAATTTTGGGGGTAAGAACAGGGGAATCGTTGTTGGTGAAGGACTTGCAGAAAAACTAGGTGCTGATTTAAGTAATCAGGTAGTATTATTTGATCTCCAAAGTTTGGCATCCTCGGGAAAATCTCCTCGAATTTCCCAGTTTACGGTTACCGGCATTTACAGTACCGGTCTTAAGGAATACGATGAATCGGTTGTTTACATGGATTTCAATCAAGCGCAGCAGTTGGCAGGTCTGAATAATCAGATGACCGGTGAAATACTCATAGTTGATAACCTTGATAATATCGCTTATGTGGCGAATGAATTGGATGAAAAATTAAACTATCCCTATTTTGCATCAACCTGGAAGGAACGCCATTCAACCCTCTTTAAGTGGCTCAATATTCAGAAATATCCCATCACAATAATTTTCGCTCTTGTGGTACTGGTAGCGGGACTGAACATTACATCATCCCTAACCATGATTGTCATGGAGAAAGGGAAAGATATCGGTATTCTCTGCGCTATGGGGTATCCGCTAAAAACCATAAGAAAAATATTTGTAACAGAAGGATTCATTATAGGTATTTCGGGTTTGGTAATAGGATTAATTCTTGCACTACTGCTTGGTTGGATACAAAATCAATATGGCATCATTGGCATTCCTGAAGATGTTTATTTTATGAATAAACTTCCCATTAAACTTAATTTCACTCAATTCATTTGGGTTGGATTAATTACACTTTTACTGGCGGTCTTTTCAACAGGCTATCCGGTAAAAAGAGCTTCCAAAGTTGAACCGGCAAATGCACTGAGGTACGAATGATGGACTGCACCTTTTGGATTGCAAAAAAGTTTTTATTATCCCGAAAAGAGACGGGACTCATTTCGTGGAATGGAATAATCTCTATCATTGGGATTTCTGTGGGGGTTTTTGCTTTAATCATAACGGTGGCAGTATTGAGTGGTTTTGAAACCGCCGTTCAGGATAGAATCCGGGGATTCGAATCGGACCTGAAATTGAGCAGTGAAGAGTGGGGAAATGTTGATTTGGAAGAGGTGAAAAACGAATTAAATCATCATCCTTTTATTAAAGGATTCACCCCATTTATTGAACGAAAAGGACTCATTTTATCCGGCGATGACCATAGGTTGGTCAGAGTTAAGTCGGTTAATTTTTCCCAGATTGACAATGTCTATCACCTCAATATTGATTTTGATCCAAAGACTGATTTCAGGGAGAACAATCTTTTTATAGGAGCCGGAATTACAGGCAGATTGAATCTTTCGAAAGGAGACACTATTCGATTAATGAATCCGCTGGGGAGTCATGTTTATCTCGGTTTTACACCCATTACAAAGTGTATTGTCGCTGGCATATTCAAAACAGATATCCCCGATTTTGATGACAATTTTGCATTGATTCCATATCAGCTCGGCAGTCAGGTGTTTAATACTAATCAAATGGACGGATTCGATGTTAAGTTAACCGCGAGAATTGCTGAGCATGAAGCGGTAAAAGAATTGACCCGACTCCTGCACAATCAGGTTCAGGTATCAACCTGGATTGAAAGCCACCAAACGTTGCTGGCAGCCATGAAAATGGAAAAAGTGGGTAGTACGGTTGTTCTCTGCCTGATCGTGCTGCTTGCTTCATTTAATCTAATGTCCACTGTTGTTATGCTTATTATTGAAAAAGTTAAAGAAATCGGCATATTAAGAACACTCGGTATTTCGAAGACGGGCATCCGTAAAATAATGGCAAAGATCGGATTTATAATTGGTGCTTCCGGCATATTCTCAGGATTGATCCTCGGATTGGGATTAGTGACCTTACAGAACAAATTTGAGCTGATTAAACTTCCCGGAACAGTTTATTTCCTTGATATATTACCCATGGAATTACACCTTTTTGATTGTATTATTATCGTAATTATTTCGATAATTTTAATTGGATTATCAGTTATCTACCCGGGTAAATTCGCATCGGAACTGAATCCGTCAAAAGCTGTTTACTTTGAAAAATGATTTTATTAGCAGA
Source organism: uncultured bacterium (assembly GCA_964468655.1). Classification (GTDB taxonomy): domain Bacteria; phylum Fidelibacterota; class Marinisomatia; order Marinisomatales; family CAYXUG01; genus CAYXUG01. Next base: position 26,385 of record CAYXUG010000008.1, read on the forward strand.
ACATATTACAAAAAGCTATAGAAACGGTGAAGAACGAACCACCGTGTTGAAGGATGTTAATCTTGAGCTTAGAGCCGGTGAAATGGTTTCAGTCGTGGGACCCTCGGGGTGCGGCAAGTCAACCCTTCTGAATATTCTGGGAACATTGGACACCGCAGACAGTGGAAACCTTTTAATTGAGGGACAGGATGTATTAGACCTTAATGACGAAAAATTATCTTATCTTCGTAATCAAACCATCGGGTTCATTTTTCAATTCCATCATTTGCTGCCCGAATTTACTGTTTTGGAAAATCTTCTAATACCTACAATGATTCATCAGCAGGATAAAAATGAAGCTGAAAACAGAAGTTTGGAGTTACTCGAACAAGTCGAAATGCTGAAATTTCAACATCATAAACCTTTCACCTTATCGGGTGGTGAAAAGCAGAGAGTTGCGGTACTTCGGGCGTTGATGAACAAGCCAAAACTTGTTCTTGCAGATGAACCCACGGGAAATCTTGATATTGAGATGGGATCGGAAGTATTTACCTTGATGGAAGAATTGAAGATTTCACATGGGTGTACATTTCTTATAGCGACCCACAGTCCGGAACTTGCATCAAAGTGCGATAAAGTTTTCCGGTTAAATAATGGTGAATTAAGTGATTTAGGACAAGTTTTATCAGCTAATGAAAAAAGTGAATTGATTTGAGATGAGCAAACTCGTAAATTTTCGCATAACATAAGACAAGAAAATGAAAGAAGATTATTCAAAGCGCGTGCAAACGATTATGAAATATGCCAAGGAAGAGGCAGTTCGCCTCGGGCATAGTTATGTAGGATCTGAACATCTTCTTCTGGGAATTATCAAGGAAGGAAACGGAAAAGCAGTTCGAAGTATAACTTCTCTTGGATGCGATTTAAATGAATTGAGGGTAATGATAGAAGATATGGTGAAACCTTCAGGAGGGACGATGACGCTCGGACATCTGCCATTCACCAGAAGATCGGAAAGAATTTTGAGAAATACGTTTACTGAAGCGACTAATCTGGGGGTAAACATTGCAGATGATTATCATCTCGTGCTCGCTATTTTAAGAGAAAATGAAGGAGTCGCCTGTGAAGTCTTAAATGCTTATGACGTCGATTATGATTTGGTGATGGAAAAGATATTAAGTAAAAGTCAACCAGAAAAACCGGTCAGAAGCGAAGCTCCTCCTAAAAAATCAAAAACTCCCGCTCTCGATCATTTCAGTCGGGATATTACAAAGTTGGCAAGAAATAATAAGCTGGATCCTGTCATTGGAAGAGAGGAAGAAATTGAACGTATCGCCCAAATACTTTGCCGACGAAAGAAAAATAATCCAGTCCTGATTGGAGAACCCGGAGTAGGTAAAACAGCTATTATTGAAGGATTGGCACACCGTGTCATAAAAAAACAAGTTCCCCGGCTCCTTTACAATAAACGGCTGGTTGCGCTTGATCTTTCTGCAATCGTTGCAGGGACAAAATATCGTGGTCAGTTTGAAGAAAGATTGAAAGCGATTATGAATGAATTGGAATCCACTACTAATATTATCCTATTCATTGATGAGTTGCATACCTTAGTTGGTGCTGGGAGCGCATCAGGGTCTCTCGATGCTTCAAACATGTTCAAGCCTGCACTGGCGAGAGGTGAACTTCACTGTATTGGCGCAACTACCATTGATGAATTTAAAAAGCATATAGAAAAGGACGGGGCTCTGGAAAGAAGGTTCCAGAAAATAATGGTTTCACCACCGTCTATAAATGAATCCTTGGAAATTCTGAAGGGACTTAAGAACCGCTATGAGCAACATCATCATGTTAGTTATGATAGCGAAGCGCTAAGAGCATGCGTGGAATTGAGTCACCGTTATATTCCTGATAAGTTTCTTCCCGATAAAGCGATCGATGTTATGGATGAAGCCGGCGCAAGGATGCACATGTTGAATCTGAATGTTCCCGATGAAGTGGTAGATTTAGAACTACAAATTGAGCAGATCAGGGCAAAAAAAGATGATGTTATTTCCATGCAAAAGTTTGAAGAAGCCGCCGGTTTAAGGGATGATGAACGCAAACTATTATCGAAGTTGGATATTGCTCAAAAAAACTGGGTTGAAACAGAATCCAAAAATGCTGTTATAATATCAAAAGATGATATTGCCGATGTAGTCTCAGTAATGACTGGAATCCCAATTTCCAAGGTAGCCGAATCGGAATCATATAAGCTGCTGAAGATGGCAACAAGTTTAAAACGATTTATTTTTGGTCAGGATGAAGCCATTGAAATTCTTGCGAAATCGATGCAGAGAGCACGCGCAGGATTGAAAGATCCGAAAAGACCTATTGGCGCATTCTTGTTTTTAGGACCCACGGGCGTTGGGAAAACTGAAACTGCAAAAGTACTCACCGATCACCTATTTTCCAATCGAGACAGTTTAATAAAAATTGATATGTCTGAATATATGGAGAGGTTTTCAATATCCAGATTGGTAGGGGCTCCTCCGGGTTATGTTGGGTATGAAGAAGGAGGAGAACTCACAGAGAAAGTAAGACGAAATCCTTACTCGGTTGTATTATTTGACGAAATTGATAAAGCACACAGGGATGTATTTAATTTACTGCTTCAACTGCTGGATGAAGGTGTTTTAACAGATAATATGGGAAGAAAAGTTGATTTTAGGAATACGATTGTTATACTTACTTCTAATGCCGGCACGAAGGATTTTGGCAATACCGCATCCTATGGGTTCGGACAATCAAATTCAAATATTGATTACAAGAACATGAAAGAAGATATTATTGAAGAAGTGAAAAAAATATTTAATCCGGAATTTATCAATCGGCTTGATGAAACAATTGTGTTTAAACAGTTGCCAAAAGAGAGTGTTTTAAAAATCATTGATCTTCAATTGGTAGATTTACATAAAAATTTAGAAGATAAAAAAATTGAAATAAGAATCACCAAAAGAGCAAAAAATCTGATTGTTGAGAATGGATTCAGCAATGAATTCGGCGCTCGTCCCCTTAAACGTGAGATTCAAAATTCCATAGAAGCGCCTCTTTCTGAGATGTTGTTAAAAGGTGAATTTGAATCAGGAGATATAATTAATGTCGATGTAAAATCGAAACAATTTATCTTTTCAAAAAAAGGAAAAACCGCTTCTCCTTTGTCGGACTCATCCGAACCCTCCAAAAAAAGAGAATCCAAGAATCCGGAAAAATCTGACAAATCGGCTTAATTTTAGCTGATTATTCCTTACTTTCAGCCACATAAACATATAATCACTTTTGGCATATTTATTGCCTCATATAGGTCAAATTATTTATCCGGAATAATCTTAATTAAATAAAATAGGAGATATAACGAAATGTCAAAAATTATTGGTATTGATCTAGGGACAACAAACTCTTGTGTTTCACTAATGGAAGCAGGAGAACCAAAAGTTATTACAAATTCTGAGGGGGGGCGCACAACACCTTCAGTCGTGGCGATTACAAAAGATGGTGATAGACCCGTTGGGCAACCCGCCAAACGGCAATCTGTTACTAATCCCAAAAATACAATTTATTCTATTAAAAGATTCATGGGCAGAGAATACGATGAAATCAGTTCTGAATTAAAGGAGGTAACTTATAAAGTTTCAAAAAGTAAGAAAGGCGGTGTGGAGGTAAAATTAGGAGACAAATTATATTCACCACCTGAAATTAGCGCAATGATACTTCAGAACCTGAAAAAGACAGCGGAAGAATATCTCGGGGAATCAGTTACGGATGCCGTTATCACTGTCCCCGCTTATTTTAATGATTCCCAAAGACAAGCAACGAAAGATGCTGGAAAAATTGCTGGCTTGAATGTTCGCAGAATCATCAATGAACCGACAGCCGCAGCTTTAGCTTATGGACTTGATAAAAAGGAAGATCAAAAAGTTGCTGTCTTCGATTTGGGTGGAGGTACATTTGATATTTCTATTCTGGATATCATGGATATTGATGGAGAAAAATCCATTGAAGTGAACGCAAGTAACGGTGACGGTCATTTGGGTGGTGACGATTTTGATCAAAGAATTATCGATTGGGTAGCAGGTGAATTTAAAAAGAGTGATACCATTGATTTGAAAAAAGATCCCATGGCGTTCCAAAGACTCAAGGATGCAGCTGAAAATGCCAAAAAGGAACTCTCCACTTCAATGCAATCTGATATCAATTTGCCATTTATAACGGCAGATAGTTCCGGACCGAAACATTTAAATATGACTTTATCGAGAGCCAAATTTGAAGAACTTATTGATGATCTTATTGAACGAACAAAGGAACCGTGTGAAAAGGCTCTAAAAGATGCCGGATTAAAACCTTCAGACATTAATGAAGTAATTCTGGTAGGAGGGTCCACAAGGATTCCCAAAGTACAGGAAATAGTGAAAAATATATTTAACCTGGAACCTCATAAAGGTGTAAATCCCGATGAAGTCGTTGCCATGGGTGCCGGAATTCAAGGTGGAATTCTCTCTGGTGATGTGGAAGATGTCCTCTTATTGGATGTAATTCCGTTATCATTGGGTATTGAAACGTTAGGTGGAGTATTGACAAAACTCATTGAACGGAATACAACCATACCGACCAAAAAGAGTCAAATATTCTCAACAGCTGCTGATAGCCAGACTTCGGTAGAAATACATGTGCTTCAAGGTGAAAGAGAAATAGCTAATTACAATAAAACGATTGGTAGATTTCATTTAGAAGGAATACCACCAGCGCCAAGAGGGATACCTCAAATAGAGGTCACTTTTGATATCGATGCCAATGGAATTTTGAGTGTGTCTGCGAAAGATAAAGCTACTGGTAAAGAACAAAGTATTCGTATCGAAGCTTCTAGTGGATTGAGCGAGGAAGAAATTGGACAGATGATGGATGATGCTAAAAAACACGAATCCGAAGATAAGAAGAAGCGTGAAGAGGTTGATGTTAAAAACCAGGCAGATCAGCTAATCTATCAGACAGAGAAGAACATAAAGGAATTTGATGATAAACTGGCATCTGACGATAGAAAACAGCTTGAAGCCTGTGTAGAATCTTTAAAGAAAGCTAATGAGGGTTCCAATGTTGATGATGTTAAGAAACAAATTGATGAATTGAACACTGTTTGGAATAAGATAGCAAGTACATTATATGATGCGGCAAAACAACAGCAACCTGAATCAGAGGAAAAATCCGAGAAGAAAGCTACAAAAAAAAGAAAGGATGACGGTGAAATTGAAGATGCTGATTTTGAAGTTGTTAACTAATAGACGACAAATTGTCAATTAAGCACAGTAAAAAAGCGGGATCTCTCCCGCTTTTTTGTTTTTGGAACTAAAATAGGTTAAATTTGTTTGTCCAATACGATGAAAAAGAAATTAAAAGTCCTCATTTACATATTTATACTTTTCTTCCTTATGGCTGGGTGCATTACATATCTAATGCTTCGACCGGCTTATTGGACAAATGAAATTATCAGTTTTATCAATCAAAATTACTTTCAAGACCACGGATGGAATCTTTCAATAGAAGAATTAAATGGTGACTTAATTTCAGATGTACAAGCTGAAAATGTGTATTTGAAAAAGAGTGATGGGTCAATGACCATATTCGGGGAAACTGCCACGTTTGACATTGGGATAACAGAATTACTAGCAGGTAATTTTATATTAGACCACTTGTCAGTGGACAACGTTTTGGTAACCTATAAACAAAAAGAAGTGCATCGAAAACCATCTCTTACCTCCCTGAACACATTAATTGATTTAAATCTAAAAACATTACTTAATTCAAAAATTGACATTAATGATTTGGATTTAAAGAATGTCTCCATTTTAGTTCAAAATAATTCTGATGAGACATTGTACAACATAGATTACAGTGGGAGGATTATCAATTCTAAAAATGACGTTGTGTTTGGCGTTGATTTCTTCAAATTAACAGATTTAGAAGGAAATATCCAATTTAATCTGATTGAATCTGAAATCGAGGTAGAAGAAGATTTAATTGTATTTAATCTAAAAGATGGTTCATTCAATAATTTACCAGTTTCCGGGAAATTAGAGGTTATATTAAATCCTGAACTTTCATTTCATACCTCAATCGATCTAGAAAAATTCCCGGTGAAAACATTAATACCTGTCGATTTTATGTCTCTTATCAATTACGAAAAACTCGATATTCACTTTGAATTGGAAACAGATTTAGTCCAATACGGATTAAATTTTGGATTCAGAGAAATTGATTCAGATAAAAAAATTGGGCATTGTTATTTAAATATATATTACGACGGACAGGATTTCCGCATAGATGATGGAAAATTTATATCCGAATCGTTAATTTTTAATCTCCTGGGTGAATTAGGTGAAGATGACAGTTTTTCATTAACAACAAGTTTTGAGAATCTCGATCTTTCGGAAAATAATATTATAGATTGGCATACGCAGATGAAAGGATATATAGAAACTGAAGGTGTATTGAACGATAATCATCTTGAGAATCTTGTAACCAATATCAAAATTCAGAATGAATATCCAGGTTCACCGGAATATATTTATACTTTCGGGAAATTAGAATATAACGATTTGAATTTTCAGATTATCGATTCACTCATTGTCGATTTAAACAATGGAAGATTATTTTTAGCCGGAAGTATGGATCTTGCGAGAGCAAGATATGATCTAACAATTTCCTCAGATAATTTGGACTTAAGTGCAATTGAGCCCTATCTTGCTTTGGACATTAACGGCTCCTTGCACGGTTCTATCGACGTGGTCGGTTCCCTTCATGACCCTTCTGTGGAAGGGGTATTATCTATAGACAATGTTGAATTCAAACACTTTAAATCTTCATCTCTTATCACATCATTCAGGTATAATTCATTAATTGAAAGGCCAAACGGTTATTTTACCGTAGTAACCAAAAATGGGAATGTATTTAGTCAGGATTTTCTAATGGGCAATGCTGATTTCTATGTTAATAATGATACAATCCAAATTGCAAAAGCAAAGATTGAAATTGATGATGGCTATGTACAGTTTTCGGGGAAATATGCAGGGAATGAGAATTTTACTATCGACATGCTACAATTGTCTGCAGGTGACCATTTTGTTTCAAATTTAGGTCAAATTTCAATCAATTTGATAAAAGGAGGTCTCATATTTAACCCAGTTGAATTTAGTCTTGATAACGGTTCTGCAAATGTTTCTTTTAAGTTAGTGGATTCAAAAATTGAGGAAGGAAATTTCCATTTAACCAATGTTGATCTGGAAATGATTAAAAATATCACACAAGTGAATTTTCCATATAAGGGTTCTGCATTTGGAAGTATTTCATTGAATCAAACAAGCAGAGGACTTAAAGGCAGAACAAATATTCATCTTAAAGATGGTGAATGGGGAAATCTGCAATTCACTGAATTAAATTGTAACCTATCCCTCCATAATGAAATACTGCAAATCCATGAATATAGTGTATTGGGACTTGGCGAATCGTCTTTTGAACTTTCAGGTTTTTGTAACTTGGAGGAAAAAAGTAACTCAGAAACATTAAAAATCAATCCTGATGGAAATATCAGTTTTACAAGTGTATTCAGAAATTTCTCATTTGATCTGGCGTCCCAATACCTGCCATTTAACATACCAATGAATGGAAAATTAACCGGTACATTTGTCATGAGCGGAATTGCACACTCACCGGAAATGATTTATGAATACACAATTGAGAATCCCATCATAAGCAGGATAAAAGGAGATTATTTTTCCGCGTCAGGTAGATATATTGATCAAAGGTTGTTTTTCGAGGATATGGTATTTACTACCAAATCAGGAAAATATTCCGGTAGTGGGTATTTACCCATAGACCTTTCATTAGTGACTAACAATAGTCGATTTTCTACTTTTTCTCCAATGTCCTTTGAATTCCATGGCGTTACATCCGAAATAGATTTTTTAACACCGTACATTACCAGTGTTGATTCTATAACAGGTGAAATTAAATTTGATTTAACTTTGGAAGGCACTCCGGAAAATCCTGTCAGGAACGGAAATATATCATTAGAAGATGGTACCATCTATGCATTTTTACTGGATTTTCCCATTCATGATGTAAATGGTTCTGCAGTTATAAAGGATAACCAATTCATCATTGATGAATTTACCGCAGCAAGCATTAGAGAGGGAAAGGGAAATATATTAAAAGATATTTCGGCTAATATAAAAAGGAATACTCTCTCTGTAGATTTAGAAGGATCAGTTGCTAAATTACCTCCAAACATCAAAATCACCGGAAGTATGGATATGACTGAATTTTTTAGCCCGAAATATGCCTATTTAATCACTGGAAAAGATGTCTATATCAGAACGCTTCTCGGAGAGATAGAAGGTGTGGGAGATTTGAAACTTTCCATGACGGGGAAAGACACAGTTAATATTGTCGGTGATATCATCCCGCAGGAGGCGATCATTCGAACTGAATTCGGTGAGAGTGATAGATTTAGTGAAATTGAAGAAAAGGGCAGTACTGTCACTTATTATAATATTCATTTCCCCATTGAAAAAAGTTTAGTTATCAGAAACAGTCAGGTGGATGCTGATGTAATTGGTGATATGTCAATTTTCAGGTTTGGCAACGAAGATTATCGTTACTCCGGAGAATTGGAAGTCATTAAAGGTAAATATTATTATTTATCGGATATTTTTAATATAGAAGATGGTAGGATTATCCTAGACCCCACCGAGGATTACCCCATTGTTGATGTGGAAGCTACCATTGAAGTGGAAGATATTGAAATACAAGTAACAATTACTGGGAATCTTGGTGACCCGACTATTTTGATAGAAACACTGGGTTCGGGGGATTATTACAGTCAAAGTGATCTTTTACAACTTCTAACAATTCAAAAACGGCTCGAGGATCAGGAAATGAGTTCTGATGCTATACGCAGTCAATCCATTAATATCTTTGGGAAAATTATTGAGAATGAACTTGAAAAAAGTTTGATAAGAATGGGTCCATTGGATGAATTTGAGATTGAAGGTTCGAGCAACTTATTACGAAATCCTGAAAACAGCGATATATCGTTAAAACTTGGTAAGCGAGTTTCACAAAATTTGTATTTGAGTTATAAACGTCATTTTTCATTGGTGCAGCCTGATGAAGTCGGTATTGAATACCGGTTGAATAAAAATTTATCAGTTGTAGGCAGTTATGATGAAGAAGGACAACTCCATTTGAAATACCGGCTGAAGTATCAATATTAGATTGATTTCTAACAAATATTTTCCCCTCCTCCTTTTTATTACAATTTCCCTTATGTCTCCAGTAATAGGGCAGGTATCTGCAACAAAATATTATGTAGGGAGAGTTCTATTTGAAGGCAATACATCATATTCAGATTCACGTCTGAGATCGATTTTAAAATTGAAAAAACCCGGTTTGTTCCGAGTGACTGAATTTAACAGACGTACACTAAAGCTTGATGCCATTTCACTACGTAATTTCTACATTTCAGAGGGTTATCTTAAAACTAATGTTGAAGAGTCTTATGTCGTTAGAGAGTCAGGGGAAATAAATATTTTATTTAAAATTGAAGAAGGAGAACGATTTCATTTAAGATCATTTCATATTACTGGTGATTTCTTAATTTCGAAAAAGAAGATTAAAAAAATTCTTGGGCTTCAGATCAATAAACCATTTGATCCTGTGACCATCAACAACGGATTCTTCGTATTAGAAAAAGAATACAAGAAATTGGGAAAACTCTATTTCTCTTATAAAGATTCTTTATCACCAACATTTGATGTAGAGTATTTTATTATTTTCGATGAAGGATTAACCGTAAAAATTGATAAAATAAAAATCGATGGTTTACAGACTGTAAATTCAACAACTGTATTAAGAGAACTGAAATTCAACACCGGTGACATATATAATGAAGAGGAAATTTTTCTTTCTCAAAGACGATTGTTTGAAACGGGACTTTTTTCCATTGTTTCAATTTATCCATTTAAAAGTACGCGAGGAGAAGATTGGGTAGATTTAAGGATTGAATTACGGGAATTCAAAAAGCGTGAATGGCTATCCGAAGGTGGATTATACCCCATTCAGTCAACAAGTGAAGGTGGTGAACCTTTTCCCGGTGCAGGTATTACTATGGAATGGAGAAACCGGAATATTTTCAGCAAAGGGACTCGGTTCAGCATAAAGAATACTCTTGAAATCCCCATTTCTTCTGATGAAAATGTAATTACAAATCCAATCCTTAGATTTGAAACGATTGCTTCGAGACAGTGGTTAGGTGGATTACGATTCCCCACTACACTAAAGATTTTTTATGAAAAATTACCGGAATTACAAGTTGATGCAGAAAGGTTAACCAGATATGGACTTGACTGGAGTTATCACCATAAAAGCAGCGAATACTCCCTTTGGAGAGGTGGTCTCAAATTGGCACGAATACATTCATCTGAAGTGGATAACCAAACTCAGGAACAAAAACAAAGCTTTAACCTAATGTACCGGTACAGGAAAGTTGATAATCCCATTACCCCCAAAAAAGGCGCATTTTTCAGTGTCCAGCACTCATTTATTTGGTACCAGACAAATACGACCAGTTATTTTTACAGAACTGAATTTGATTATCGAAGATATTATTCAATTAGGAATTCGTGGGTTCTGGCATTGCGAATGAAAATCGGGTGGGTAAGCAGAATAGGCGGTTCTGGAATTGAAGTACCATCCTATGACAAATATTATTTGGGTGGAAGTACATCTCTCAGGGGATGGGAGCAGCATTTATTTAAAACTGAGATAATAAATGAAGATAAAACATCTATGGGAGGGAATTACAAAGCATTGATAAATACAGAATTAAGAATTCCGGTCTGGGGCAGGTTTGGAATTAATTTATTTTTAGAAGGTGGAATTCTTGAAGATTATTTAAGAGATGTTAAAAGTAGTTTTAAAGAATGGTCTGAGTGGATTGGCTGGGATGGTGGTATGGAATTATCCATATCAACACCTATTGGACCTGTGAGGATTTATTATGCAGTACGACTTTCTGATCGCAACAAAAAAGTAACACCCAATATTGGACTCATGTATGCATTTTAGAAAAATGAAAAAGAATCGTTATAAATTAGAACAAATCATTCGACGATGTATTCATTAAAAAATAAGTTGGGGTTAAATTTTTATTGAAGCTACCTGAAATATCTATTAAATTTCCCGGCTTTTATTACGAAACAGAGAGGAAAAAATGAATAAACTACTTATTATCGGAATTGGATTGTTGATTGTTTTTACAGGTTGCAGTATGGACAAGCAGCCGAAAACTGCAGATGGGTTGTTTTCCCGTGCTGAAAAGTACATGCATGAAAACAATTACGTGGATGCAATCAAAGATTTAAGGACGTTGGTGAAAAAATTTCCAGAGCATGACAAAGCGCCTCAAGCACAACTCATGTTGGGGAAAGCGTTCATGAGCCATGCGAATGATTTTAATCAAGCATTGTCTGAATTTAGAAGTGTTGTGGAAAATTACCACGAATCACCTTATGCTGTTCAGGGTCAGTTCATGATCGGATATCTTTACGCAAACCATATAAAGGATTTTAATTCAGCAAAAGCGGAGTTTGAAAAATTTCTTGAAGATTATTCCGAGCGGGCAGACATGGGTCTTGTAGAATCTGCAAAGTTCGAGCTAGAAAATTTGGGTAAGGATTTACACGAAATTAGCGAACTTCAAGAAATTGGATCCTGATTTAAACTAAACCTCAATTATAAGATAAAAAATGGATGAATTCAGTTTAACTGAACTTAATGATCGTATATCCCGAAAGTCTGATTTCGTAAAACCCCTAAGGGATGAAATCGAAAAGGTAATTGTTGGTCAGAAAGAAATTATTACCAAGATTCTCATTGGGTTGCTTTCAAATGGACACATACTTTTGGAGGGTGTTCCGGGGCTTGCCAAAACTACCATAATAAAAATTGTCGCTCAATTGATCGACACAAAATTCCAGCGAATTCAGTTTACTCCGGATATGCTGCCAGCCGATCTATTGGGCACCCTTATTTACAACCAAAAGACAGGCGGATTTGAAACCAAAAAGGGACCCATATTTTCAAATATCATCCTTGCAGATGAAATAAACAGAGCGCCGGCAAAAGTTCAAAGTGCATTATTAGAATGTATGCAGGAAAGGCAAGTGACTCTCGGAGATGAGACCTATATCCTTGATGATCCGTTTTTGGTTTTTGCCACTCAAAATCCCATAGAGCAAGAAGGAACTTATCCTCTTCCAGAAGCTCAGATTGACAGATTTATGTTCAAACTGAAAGTGGATTATCCCAATAAAGATGAAGAACTGAAGATTCTAAAAAGAATAAAAATTGTGAATGGAATTCCGGATTTAAAACCGGTGGTACATGTTCAATCAATAGTCGATTCCCGTTCGGTGGTTCAGGATATTTATGTTGATGAAAAGATTGAGCGGTATGCTGTTGATCTAGTTATAGCTAGCAGGAACCCGGAGGATTATGGGCTTAAGGATTTAATCAATCTCATTTCCTATGGAGGTTCGCCCCGTGCAACTATTTATTTAATTCGGGGAGCAAAGGCACGGGCATTTTTAGAGGGCCGGGGGTATGTTGTTCCTGAGGATGTCAGACATGTCGGTGAAGATGTTCTCCGTCATCGAATCATTTTAACCTATGAAGCTGAGGCAGAAGAAATCACACCTGAGAATATCATTCAGAGGTTATTTGAATCAATTGAGGTGCCCTGATATAGATTATGATTCCCCAGGAAATATTTAAAAAAGTCCGCCAGATTGAAATTCGAACAAAAAATTTAGTCAATTCAACATTTGGCGGTGAATACCACTCTGTTTTTAAAGGACGGGGGATGACATTTTCGGAAGTAAGGGAATATACGCCGGGTGATGATATACGGTTAATTGACTGGAATGTTACAGCCAGATATAACTTTCCATACATAAAGGTGTTTGAAGAAGAACGTGAATTAACCGTTTTCATTCTGTACGATGCGAGCAGATCAGGACATTTTGGAACAGGTGAAAAATTCAAATCAGAAATTGCGGCTGAAATTGGCGCTGTTCTCGGTTTTTCAGCCATCAGAAACAACGATAAAGTAGGGCTGTTAATTTTTACAGATGAAGTTGAGAATTTTATTCCACCTAAAAAGGGGAGTTCTCATGTGTTAAGAGTGGTCAGGGAATTGCTTTATCATAAGCCGGAATCACAATCTACCAATATCAGTAATGCATTAAATTTTCTTTTGAGGGTTGCCAATCGCCGAAGTGTTGTTTTTCTAATTTCAGATTTTATTGATTCGGAGTTTGAAAAGCCCATGCAGATTGTTAACAAAAAGCACGATTTTATAGGAATTCAGATTTACGATCCGGCAGAAACGGAATTAGAGGATGTGGGGATTGTTAAAGTTCACGATGCAGAATCGCAGCAAACATTTTGGCTGGATACCACTTCTAAAGAAGCCCGTGATGAATTCCGAAAATTGGTGAAGCAGAAGACTGATCGTTTTTACAAAAAATGTCAAAAGAAAAATTTTGATTTAATTCCCATTGAAGCCGGCACAGATTACATTGAACCGATGCTCAGATATTTTCAGAAGAGGGAGAAGAGATTTTAATGTTGAAAGTAAAAATGATCAGATTGGCTCGGAAAAGTTCCATTATTTTGTGCATTTTGTGGTTTTTTATTTCTTGTACTAATCAGGATTTTTCGCCGGCACCTTTTCAGGTTTATAGTTTAATTGATTCGACGGTAGCTAATATAGGTGATGTATTGGAATTTCAAGTCTGGGTGAATGGTTCGGGTGACAAGGTGATTCAATTTCCTGATTTAGTACCTTTTGACCAGAATCTCTCATTGGGTGAAAGAAAGGAATTGACTGGAGAGTATAAAGATCATTTTGGCATTGCCTTCGAAGTAACTTTTTGGGATACTGGCAATTTTGTCATTCCGCCTTATTCTGTAAATATTCTGACAGAAGACAGCAGCAAAGTTGATTACGTTTTATCAACAGATCAGGTGAAAATCGAAATATTTTCAGTGATAACTGACCCCAACCCAGTCATGAGAGATTTAAAACCACCTGTCCCCATTCCTTTGATGCTGCCCTCCAAAATTATATCAACGGTTATCGGCATTTTAGCATTAACCGGTTTAATTATGTGGTTATGGAAAAAACGTGAAAAAGCCAGTGAAGAAAAGAGGCGAGTAGTGGTACCACTCAGACCTCCCTTTAATGTTGCCATGGAAAAATTGAATTCTCTGAAAGGGTATGGAATATCATCCTATAATGAAAAAAAGAAATTTTACACAGAATTGTCCTTTATCGTAAGAGAGTTTATTGAAAATCAATTTTTTCTTAAAGCACTTGAAATGACAACTGAAGAAATTTTGTGGTTAAAGGATATTGTACCTGTGAAAGGTGAATTGTTTAATCAGGTTTTGGAAGTCCTGAAAAGAGCCGACCTTTCAAAATTTGCAAAATTCGAACAGACACAAGCACAATGCCAGGAGGACTTGGCGTTGGTGGAACTGTTTTTAAATTCAACAAAGATGGATTTTATGGTAAGACACAACATATCAAATCAATTGGAGAAAAATTATGATTGAAGTAAAAAACCTTGTGAAGAACTACGGTTCATTCACTGCAGTGGATAACATTACCTTCAATGTAAACAGAGGTGAAATTTTGGGATTTTTAGGTCCAAACGCTGCAGGAAAAACGACAACTATGCGGGTAATTACCGGATTTATGCCGCCATCGGAAGGAAGTGTCACCGTCGGTGGTTTTAATGTATTCGAAAAACCTCTTGAAGTGAAAAGACGGATTGGATATTTACCGGAGAATCCTCCACTATATGTTGATATGAAAGTGGTGGAATACCTGAATTTTGTTGCATCATTAAAGGGAGTGGATAAAGCAGATATTAATCACGATGTGTCTGAAGTGTGTGAGAAAGTGGCAATTTCAAACGTTAGTAATAAAGTGATTAAAACGCTCTCAAAAGGATTTAGACAACGGGTAGGACTCGCACAGGCACTCATTCACAATCCAGAGGTGCTGATTCTTGATGAACCGACAATTGGATTAGATCCGATTCAGATTAGGGAGGTGAGGGAACTAATTAAATCCTTAGGTGGTGATCATACTGTGATTTTATCTACACACATCCTCCCTGAAGTGAGCATGACATGTGACAGGGTGGTCATCATTGATAAAGGAAAACTGATAGCTCAAGATACTCCCAGTGGATTGACTCAATCGCTGAAAGGAGCTGAAAAATTAACAATAATTGTAGAAGGACCGGAGCAGGAAGTGCATGGTGCAATTTCATCTACGACAGGTGTAAAACACATTATCGAGAAGAGTCAATCCAACGGTGCCATAAGTTTGACCATTGAATGTGATTTTCAATTCCACGTACGTAAAAATATTTCCCAAATGGTATCGGAAAAAGGGTGGGACTTAATTGAAATGAAAGTCGAAGAATCCACATTGGAAGATGTATTTCTTCATTTGATGTCAAGTGATGAAGTAGTAGAAGTTGAGGAGGTTGTTGAACAATGAGAAATATTATGACAATTTTTAATAGGGATTTTAAATCTTACTTTATATCACCAATTGCCTATGTTGTGATTGCATTGTTTCTTGTGTTGACAGGAATCATATTTTTTCTGCTGACATCATCATTTTTGCAGTACTCTGCCCAGTTGCAGTGGCAGGCGGCGCGGTTCCAGCAAACACCCCCGCCAATTAATGTAAATCAAATGATCTTAAGACCGATGCTTCAGAATATGAGTGTGTTTACCCTGTTTTTTATCCCGATGATTACCATGAGAAGTTTTTCAGAGGATAAACGGAGTGGGACCATGGAATTGCTGATGACATCACCAGCTACCACGATGCAAATTGTTCTCGGCAAATTTTTATCAGCATTTTGTCTCTATGCTATCATGGTTCTCACGACGTTCGTATATCCGCTGGTGATTATAGGATTTGGAAATCCTGATGTAACCCCAATTTTCACAGCTTACGCCGGGATACTCTTTTTAGGGGCTGCTTCCATCGGAATCGGTGTATGGATTTCTGCCATGACGGAAAACCAGATCATCGCCGCTGTAGGTACACTTGTTTCTTTATTGTTTTTGTGGTTTGTGGGGTGGTTCTCCATGATATCAACAAGTTTCCTGGGCGATTTTTTCAGATATATGTCCATTTTCGAACATTTTGAAGATTTTTCAAAGGGTGTGTTTGATTCAGGTCATATTGTTTACTATTTATCATTGTGCGGGATAATGCTTTTTTTATCCCATCAATGGATTGAAAGTTTAAAGTGGAGGTCATGATGAAAAAATTATGGCGAGGCAGCGGTTATGATGGACTGATTATCTTATTTCTCGGATGGCTCTACGGGTCATCCATTCTCAAATTCGACTGGATAGCTTGGACACTTGTGGTAGTGGGCGCACTTCTGCTAATGATTTCAATCGGCTTAAATTGGCAGCGCGCTTTTGAATCTGTAAAAAGCAGAAGAGCACAATTGAGTGCAAATGCTCTTATAGTTTCACTTCTGGTCCTCGGTATTGTGGGCATGATGAATTTTATCTCTGTCAGACATTCATGGCGCGTGGATACAACTTCACAGCAGATGTACAGTTTATCATCCCAAACAGTTAATATAATTCAAAACCTCGAAGTAGATGTGAAAATCACCGCACTTGTTGATGAAAGTCAGATAAGACAAATGGAAGACCGGCTGATGGAATACAGTCATTATTCCGGGAAATTGGATTTTGAAATCATAGATCCCATCAAGGAACCGGATAAAGTCAGGGAAATATTTTCTGAACGGAAGCAATTCCTCGATCTTCCTACATTGATTATAAAATCTTCAATTAAGGATGAAGAAATTAACAGCATTGAAGAAGAAGATATTTCAAATGCGCTTCTTAAAGTTACCCAAAATAAAAAACCAAAAATCTATTTTACGCAGGGACACGGTGAAAAATTGATTGAAGTTAACCAGCCGGGAATTGATACATACCAATTTGTCATTGAAGGGTTGAAAAAACAGCATTTTGATGTTGAATCTGTGAATCTCTATGAAAAAAACGATGTTCCGTTAGACTGTGATGTTTTGGTCATCGCAGGTCCTGCTGTGAAAATGGCAGACAATGAGGTAAAAGCAGTTGGTGATTATCTCAAACGGGGCGGAAGTGTTTTAACACTTATTGACCCCGAATCAGAGGTTAATTTGGATAACCTGTATTCTGAATGGAATATTAAACAGAATGACGATGTTGTGCTGGAAACACACTCAAGTTTTGTGTTGACTGAACAAGGATTAAACAGACAGAGCAATGTGAGTTTGGCTCCGACATCCGCTGAGTATGGTGAACATCCTATCACGAAAAATTTCAGATACGCCACATCATTTATGGAAACGCGTTCTTTGGAGCCACTGGATGAAGAATCAGATTCACTAAAGGTAACGCCCCTTGTCTATACCAGCGGCAGCAGTTGGGGAGAAACCGACCTTGAATCTCTTTATAAGACTAAGAAGGTCAGCAAAACTGAAGAGGATCATTCCGGTCCTGTGATTGTGGGATTGGCAGTTGAAAAAACCTATGGTTCACAGGGACGATTCGTTGCCATGGGAGATTCTGACTTTGCAGCAGATGCGTACGTACAGCAGGCGCCGGGGAATATGGACTTCTTCCTCAATATTGTCAGCTGGCTTGCTGAGGAAGAAGAATTAATTTCCGTCCGTCCTAAAGACCCTGAAAACAGAACATTGCAAATGTCGGTGGGGCAGCAAAAAATGGTGCTTTTCTTTTTAATCATTTTATTGCCTATTCTGACACTTCGGTGGGCGCTGTACGTTTACAAAAATAGGTCTTAAGGAAAGACCATGCAGAAGAAAACATTACTATTATTTGCGGCATTTCTTCTTTTAGGTAGTTTTGTCTATTTTGTTGAAATTAAGGGGGGAGAGGAAAAAGAAAAAAAAGAGGAATTGGCTGCATCATTGTTTAAGGTTAAACAGCAAAATATTGAATCGGTTACATTGCTCAGAAATGGATATGATACACTTACTTTTACCAATAAAGATAACAACTGGCAGATCACTCAACCGGTTGAAACAGAAGGCGAAGCGACTCCAATTACCGCCAGTTTAAGCGCATTTGCCGATGCAACTATCAAACGGCGGATTACGAGCTTACCTGAAAAACTAGTGGAATTTGGATTAAATCCACCCAAAGCAGAGGTCATCATTTATACTAAATATTTGGAGGACAGGCACGTATTAATCGGGAATGAAACACCAACCCGTGGTGATGTGTTCGCGGCTTACAAAGACAGCAGTACTGTTTTTGTCGTTCCGAGCAATGTTAAGACTGAAGCTGAAAAACCGCTGTTTGATCTACGTGATAAAAAAATTGCTCATTTTGAAACAGCAGATGTGAATCATGTTAAGCTCAATTCCGGTTCCGGAGTGATAGAATTGCTGAAATCGGGAGGGAATTGGATCATGGTAAATCCCGAAGGCGTACCGGTGGACAATTCCAGAGTGAACAGTTTTTTAAACAGCTTGAAGAATTATTCCGCAACTGAATTCGTGGATGAATTTTCAACTGATTTGGGTAAATATGGATTAAATGAAGCAACCATTTCCATTTCACTGACACTTGGTGATGAAAAATCTACAAAGGAGATTATGGTTGGTAACCCAGCGGAAGATGAAGAATCCTTTTACTGCTATGAGTCCGGGCGTAATCCGGTATTTCTGATTCGTGAATCCACAAAGTCCAGCATGGAAAAGGAACAATTCTACTTTCAGGATAAAAAGCTCGCCAAGTTTGAAAAAGAAACCATTACCGAAATTCGGTTTTCCGGTGCTTATCAGTTAACATTGCTGAAAGAAGATACAATCTGGTATTCCCATGGCGATTCATCATTTAGTGTAAGAGGTTCACAGATGAAAAAACTCTTTTCATCACTGAAAAATTTGAATGCGAAGAACGTTGTAACATACGAACCGGAAAATGAATCGAATTATGGATTTGATGTTCCATTTCTTGAGTTAAATTTATCAGAAGGGGATAATCCCATCAGTACTGTTATAATTGGTGATGCCGCAGAAAAAGACAGGTATATCAAAAATAACAGGTTCCCTTTTGTTTACACCATTTCGGTTTCCCAGATAGAACAAATAACCAAATGGCTTGATGAACAGATGGGATCCACCACTTAATTTTTAGGGTATTTAGTGTTTAAAAATTTCTTAAGATAAAAATACTCAATCCACCTGCTAATGTGCAGAGGATATTCACAACATCATTATTTATAAACCGGTTTCCATTAATAAGTGTTGCCGGTTTTTTACAATGATTCGAAAGTTCGGTGGTTTTTCCACATTCATTGCAATTGTAAACGGCCTGAATGGGCACCGGCAATTGAATCAATTATCGACCCCAGAAATCCGCCTAAGATCAGCAGAAGAATTAAAGTTTTATCTTCAATAAAGAGGCAGGCAGAAACAACAATAACAATACTGCCGATAATACTTCCTATGGTGCCGATCAGTGTTATTCCCCCTGAAGTACCTTTTTCAACTTTTTTGAAATTGAGGCAGTTTCGTGGCGAGGAACGGGAAAAAAATCCGATTTCAGTTGCCCACGTGTCAGCAGCTGCAGCAGCAACAGAAGAAATGTAGGCAGCATACCAAACTTCAGAAGATGTGTAAAACTAGATAATTGTTAAAATTAGGGGTACAACCCCATTGGCTAACACCTGCTCGATATCCCTTTTAGAAATTTTGGCAGGTTGGGATGGGCTTTTTTCTTTACGTTTTTCCCCAATTTTAGAAAGCAGTGAAGATGAGGTGAAAAATAGAATTAAAGGAATTGCAAATTTTATTCCACCCATAGCGAAAACGATGAGACCTATGAACCATGCGCCTGCTGCCCCGTTTTTTGTCAATGTTTTCAATTTAACAGCGATTAAAGTGAGTATGAGAGAAAGCAGTCCACAGCCCAATAAATGGATTAATTCTCCACTGGCGGTATAATTGATAAAAAGATCATATCCAACTGCAGTTGCAAGGGGAACAGATAAATTATCCGATCCTGCATAGGAGAACGATTCCGCTAGAGTTGCTATTATTCCAATGAACAGGGACAGAAAAACAATCGATTCCAAGTTTGGTAGTTCATTTCCAACAAGATTTGTGAGAATTAGGGTTCCGAATCCCGTTATAACCGCTGATACAATAAACATGGTAAGTGTACCCTGAGAGGATTTGATATCTTTCCATCCAATATAAGCTTTAGGTGATTTGCTGTTTTCTCCTGCTATGGTTGCAGCGGTATCGGCAAAAGTAAGGAGCAACAGAGAAATTTCGAAGACAACAATATTATCCCACCAGAAAAGAACGAGTATAAGAAATGCTATGGGGAAATAAACAGTCCCATAAGACTTTCGTGATGTTCCGTGCATCCCGCTCAGTTTTTCTTTCATCAATGCAGTCAGATTGACAATTATAAAAATGACTGCAAGTATCATGGGCGGATTGGGTGAACCAAAAATGAAGGGACAAAACAGGATCAAACACCCAACAAGAACGTGGATCAGCTTTCGGGTTGTTCCGGGAGACCAGTGCAATTTGAGTCTTGCCAATTCACTTAATCCGAGGAGTAAAAAAATCCCCACTAAAAAGACTCCAAATTTGAACCAGTCGTTTGAAAGTAGCTCTGAACCGAAAATCATGGTGAAAAATGTAATTGATTTAAAAAACAGGTCAAAGAGCAAATCTTGTATTTATCATGCAATTTTTCAAATTTTAGTTTTATTTTGAGTGCATGGATTTTTCAATTTTTCTTACACTTGCGGCAGGCATTCTGGCTGGTGGCGCAGTTGTTTTTTTCCTTTTAAGGATTCAATCACGTACTCAGGCGGAAACAAAAAAAGAAATGGAGAATACTTTTACTGCTGTTTCTTCCGAAGTATTGCAGAAAAACAGTGATCAATTCCTCCAACTCGCATCGGAAGTTTTTAAATCTCAACTGGAAAAGGGTGAGGGATCATTGGAAGAGAAAAAAAAGGTCATTGATGCCAACCTGAAAAATATGGTGGACATACTGGATAATCTGCGAAAGCAGTCCACAACCTTGTCCACACAACTGGCGGAGAATCAAAAGGAAACCCATAAACTGCGATCCACGGCTGAGGATTTGCGGAATGTTCTTTCCAGTTCTCAGGCGAGAGGGCAGTGGGGAGAACGAATGGTGGAAGATATTTTGAACCTCCTTGGGATGGTTGAAAATGTGAACTACACCAAGCAAAAACAGATTGAGTCAGGTGAAAAGCCCGATTTTACCTTTTACCTGCCGAAAGATAAAAAAGTGAATATGGATGTGAAATTCCCGTTGGCGCATTATGAAAGATTCATCGCCACGGAAATTGAAATAGAAATGGAGCAGGAGAAAAAACAATTTTTAAGTGATGTAAAAAACCATATCAATACGGTAGCCAAGCGCGGATATATTGATCCTGTGAACAATACGGTGGATTATGTTCTCATATTCATCCCCAATGAAAGTATTTATGCGTTTATTCACAAACATGAGCCAGAATTATCAAAGTATGCGCTGGAGAAGCATATTGTTCTCTGTTCACCTATTACCTTGTACGCGATTCTTTCTTTAATCCATCAGGCAGTCAGTACGTTTAGCATGGAAGAAAAAGCGGGACAGATTGTAAATCTTTTGAGTGACTTTCAAACTCAGTGGGAGAAGTATATCGCCTCAATGGATAAAATGGGAAAAAGAATTGATGATGCGAAAAAAGAATATGACGGTTTGGTTTCAACACGAACACGGGCACTTGAAAAACCTCTAAATAAAATTAAGGAGATTGAATTCAAGTCTGATGGGATGAAGAAACTGGGTGATTAATCTTTAACAACCTCACCCCATGTTCGATTTGTTGTTTATAAAGTATCAGTGCTACCCCTCTCCTCAAGGAGAGGGGCGGATTAATTGTTTTGTAAAAAGAAGAATTATGATAGGGGTGAGGTGAACCAATTATTTTAAAAGGATCAATTTCTTCGACTGCGAAAATTCCTGCGTTACCAGCCGGTAAATGTAAACTCCCGAACTCAGCGGCATACCGGCGTTATTCGTCCCATCCCAGATAACAGAATATTTCCCGGGGTTCATGGTTTCATTCACCAGCGTTTTTACCATTTGTCCCAATAAGTTATGGATGGTGATTTCCACGTCTGCCTGTTCAGGAATATCATATCTGATAGTAGTGACTGGATTGAATGGATTAGGATAGTTATTATGCAGAGCGAATTCTTCTGGAATGTTCAACTCATCAATAGACAAAGCAGTGGCATCAATCGTTAATGTAAAGTGTCCATTTGAAGCTGGGACTGAATACTCTCCATCTACTGCAATGACCGTCCATTCGCCACTGATATAATCCAGTTCCTGCTCATTCATCAATTCTGCCATCTCAGCGTATGTCATAGATAATTGATTTTCTTGAACTGGCTCAAAAGTGAAGAATTCAATTCCATCGAATGAATAAGTCAACTCATCTCCGTCAACATCTATAGATTCTTCCCATGAAAACTGAATTATTTCATCAAGATTGTCTGCTGTTATAATAATTTCAGAATTATTAGCAGGAGATAGAAGCAGGAAATCACCAGGTGAATCATTAACTGGATTAACTATCAGTTCAAATGAAGTAGTATCACTTAATCCAACTTCATCTGTCACAATCACAGTCACTTGTGAAAAGCCATTCCAATTTTCAGTAGTAGAAAGAGTAAGGGTATCTACCAACACACTCGTAAAAACATCTGCAGTATCGCTATAGGTAGAAAAAGTGAGTGTATATCCATGTGGAGATTCTGCTGACAGTGTAATTGATAATTCTTCATCTTCATTGATTGTTGTATTAGCAATATCTTCAATTACAGGCTCCAAATCGATTGCTTCACACCCAACCCCATAAGCACCCATATTTGCACCGTCTTGCCCCGTGCCTACACAAGGTGAATTCTCAGCCAGTGTATAATCACTGCTGTCAGGTTCGCAGAAAAGTGGATTGGCATCAATATTTCCTTCTTCCCAATAAACAGTACCATTGTTATTTGTTACAATACTTTCTTCTCCTCCATGCATATCAGAATATGTAATTGTAATTGAATTGGTTTCTTCTTCATCGTAGAAATACACTTCCTGGGGCGAATCATTCCATAAAATACAATTCACCAAACTTGGATTGGAATTATCAATGCAATAAATTCCGCCTCCATCATCAGCAGAATTATCACTTATTGTCACATTTGTAAGACTCAGACTGGAATTAGAACTGCAATAAATTCCTCCGCCAATTTCACTAGCAGTATTTTCTGATATAGTAACATTTTCCAAGCTCGGACTGGAATAGTAGCAATAAATCCCGCCGCCGCTAGATGAAGCCGAATTTCCACTTATTGTCACATTTGTAAGACTCGGACTGGAGTTATTGTTGCAATAAATCCCGCCACCACTCCAAGAAGCCGAACCGCCGGTTAATGTCATATTAGAAATAGTAGAAGAGGTAACATTTCTACATTTCATCACTCCTGCGGTGCTGTCTGCATCCAAAATCACTCCGTCTTCACTTTCTCCAACCAAAGAAACATAACTTATCACTTCCACAGGAAAAAACTCGCCATTTGTAGATGGACTATACATACCATCTGCAAGATAAATCGTATGCGGATGTAAACTATCTGCCAAAATAATACTCGTTGCGTGCTAGATGGTTTTGAGCGGTGTCTCTGGTGTTAATCCGTCATTTTCGTTATCACCGGATGGTGAAACATATAAATCTGCATCCACTTGTTCTGTTATCACCGCATTTAAAATATCAAATGTGAAATTTTCCAAAGGCGATGCGTGATATTCTGTGGGATTCATGACGGTGAATGTATCTACGATGACTTCTATGAATGAATTAGAATAGATATCGGCACCGTTTCCACGAGATTGAACATTATTTGAGTAGATATTGCAACGATTTGTTGAAGAAAGACTCGGACTGGAATTATTGCAATAAATCCCGCCCCCACTATCAGAAGCCGAATTTCCACTTATCGTCAGATTCAAAAGACTCGGACTGGAGTTATTGTTGCAATAAATCCCGCCGCCGCTAGATGAAGCCGAATTTCCACTTATCGTCACATTTTCAAGAACCGGACTAGAAAAACGGCAATAAATCCCACCTCCATTACTCGCAGTATTATTCGCAATTGTAACATTTTCTAAATACGGACTTGATTCGTTTAAATATATACCACCTAAACCATTTTGAATAGTGAACAAAGAAACCAAAGTAGTGGCGTCAATAATTCCACTTAAATCTTCTTCAAAGCGTATCACACTTGCAAGTGAATCTCCATCAACTATGCAATCTTCTTCACCGCTACCAATTAGTTTTATGCCGTTTGTAGCTGGCCAGATAATATTCTCTACATAAGTTCCTTCAGCAACCAACACTGTATCACCTTCAATTGCATTATCCAACCCTTCCTGTATGGTGGGATAATCAGCAGGAATATTTATTACCGTTGCTGAACCAATTTAACACAATGCTATGAATAAAAATAGTTTCCTCATTTCTGTACCTCTTTTTTTGTTTTAAAAACCACTGTTGCAATTTAGAAATAGGTGATTAGTTAAAAAACGGACCAAAGTGAATTTTGACCAATTTATGATAGAT
>CAYXUG010000009.1:0-46785 GCA_964468655.1 uncultured bacterium
AATAAAAGAGCATTAAATTCTAAATGTGTAAACCATGTCTATCCAAGTGTCAGATATTGGACCTTTTGCATTTGTTAATTTGTAACCAACGTCGTAAACTCTCCGCCTACTATTTTCCTCATGATAGAAATCAGTTAATCAAAAAACGGGAGTACCAATGGACATGAATCTTGGCGAATTTCTCACTCATTGGACAGAAATTTTCAGCGGATGGATTGCCATTCCCCTCATTGTTATCCTGCTTGGCTCAGGAATTTTTGTTACTTTTAGACTCCGATGGATCCAGCTAAGAAAACTGGGACACAGTTTTGATGTGGTCAGCGGAAAGTACGACGATCCAGATGACGAGGGGGATGTATCCCACTTTCAGGCGCTTTCGGCAGCCCTGTCCGCTACCATCGGTATCGGGAACATAGCAGGAGTCGCATTGGCTGTAAGGTTGGGCGGGCCCGGTGCCCTTTTCTGGATGTGGGTAACTGCCCTTTTCGGGATGGCGTTAAAATATGCTGAGTGCACCCTCTCCCACAAATACCGTACCATTCACGAAGATGGTTCAGCTTCGGGTGGGCCCATGTATTACATCGAGCGGGGTCTGGGTCCGAAATGGAAGCCATTAGCATTGACCTTTGCCGTCCTGGCTGTCATCTGTTCATTCTGCACAGGCAACATGAACCAGGCTAACACCATTGCCCAGACATTTACAACATACAACATTCCCATCTGGGTTTCAGGCGGAACTATCGCATTTCTTGTAGGATTGGTTATCATCGGGGGAATCAAACGAATTGCCGCTGTAGCGAGCCGGATCGTCCCCACCATGGCAGTCATGTATGTGACAAGCGCCCTTATTATTTTGATCACCAATTACGAAAACATCCTGCCAAGTCTAAAATCAATATTTACACAGGCATTTGTACCTGAAGCAAAATGGGGCGGTGTCATCAGCGTCATAATGTGGGGAATTCGAAGGGGTCTGTACTCTAACGAAGCGGGTCAGGGATCGGCGCCCATTGCTCATGCTGCTGCCAAAACAAAGGAGCCTGTGCGTGAAGGAGCCGTTGCACTCATGGGACCCTTCATCGACACTTTGATTGTCTGCACCATGACCGGGCTCGCTATTATTTCCACAGGCGTGTTGGATTCAACAAATCTCACCGGCGCTCAACTGACCAGAGAGGCCTTCCGGGTAGGTTTCGCCTTCGCACCGGAAATCGGAAGCATCGTCGTTAACTTTTCCGTTCTGTTGTTTGCCTACACTACAATGGTAGCGTGGAGCTATTACGGCGACCGGTCCATCGAATACCTTTTGGGCCCTCATGCGGTAAAACCGTACCGGTGGGCCTATGTCTTTTTTAATTTTCTTGGCGCTATCCTGCCGCTTACCTTCGTATGGAATTTTGGAGATATCGCTCTGAGCCTCATGACGATTCCAAACCTGATTGGGGTAATTTTCCTTACTGGTACAGTAAAAGTAATGACCAACGATTATTTCTCCAAAAAACATCTGACTTATAAGGAGTTTCAACAGCAAAAGGATTCCTGATAGATTCTGAATTCCGGCGTTTTCTTGATGTTGCCATGGACGCTGCCGGCAGTGCCACCGCTTATATTTCCGAGGAATCCGAAAAGGTTCGCCAGATCAAATTTAAGGGCGCTTCAGATTTGGTTACACAAGCAGACCGAGGATCGGAAGAAATTATCCTCAATGAAATCAAAAACCACTTTCCAGATCACAATATCCTCACGGAGGAATCTGAAGGGCAATCTACGGAATCATTATACACCTGGATCATCGATCCCCTCGATGGTACCACAAACTTTGTTCACGGCTATCCCTTTTATGCTGTTTCCATTGCTGTCTTTAATAATGGCAGCCCTATTGTGGGTGTCATAGTGGATATCCACCGTAAGCATACCTACCATGCTGTGATCGGTGAAGGCGCATTCAGAAATGACAAACCAATAAACGTTTCTGAAACAAATCGTGTTGAGCATTCACTTTTTGCTACCGGATTCCCATATATACATGATGAATTATGGGCAAAAAATTTTGAGTACATGAAAGCGTTTACCGATATTGGTCAGGGTGTCCGCCTTGCCGGAACCGCTTCCATTGATCTTGCTCATATCGCCTGCGGTTGGCTGGACGGATTCTGGGAAGTAGGACTCCATCCGTGGGACACAGCAGCGGGAATTCTTCTCATTTCGGAAGCAGGTGGACAAGTCACCAAAATGGATGGACGCGAATTTTCTATCTTTGATAATCAAATATGTGCATCAAACAGAATCATTCACAGTAATATGTTAAACTTATTTAAAGAGACCTGATCCCATGCCGAAAAAAGATACACCGGGAGTTCTCCTTCCTCCTCCATTAATTTTAATTATCTTCGCTATCGCCGGCGCAATTGCCAATAAACTTGAACCAATGGGTATATCTGATTCTTCTTGGATAATGATAAGTGGATTTATGATGATTATTCTTGGGGTGGTCATAATAAAAACTTCCATCAAATATATGAATTTGGCAGAAACAAATGTAAACCCATACAGACCTTCTTCAAAGATTGTAACCGATGGACCCTTTCACTACTCACGCAATCCCATTTATGTTGGACTTTCAATTGGATACCTGGGATTTGCTCCAATGTTTATTTCTTACTGGATTCTGATTTTATTTCCGGCATACTTCCTCACAATGACATTTGGAGTCATTAAACGGGAAGAAAAATATCTGGAGAAAAAGTTTGGTCAGGAATATCTCGATTACAAAAGGAAAGTCGGAAGGTGGTTGTGACCAGATATTCGATTTCTGATTGACGATTTCGGAGTATGGATATTTTTTTTCTTAAATCAACAATCGTTAATTGATATTCGAAACTCGAACAATTGTTTACACACCCCTTCTCGTTAAAACGAGTTCCCCTCTTATTAGAGGGGATTTTTAATTTTCGTTAATTCTTAGTGAGTTATTTCTCTGGGTCTTTGCGACTTTTCCACAGAACCCTGCGGACGATATTCAAATGTTGGTTTACACACCCCTTCTCGCTTGTGCGAGTTCCCCTCTTGATAGAGAGGAATCGTTATATTTCGTTTAATCGTTACTTATTATTCCTTAGAGTCTTCGTGCCTTCGTGTCAAATAATATCTTTCGTTTTTACTAACAAATAGGAAACTGCTTTAACCCTACTTTTTTCAATTCTTTTACATCCAGAGCTATCATATCATTGATTGACAATTGACCGGTATCTGTCACCCTGCCGATTGCCGTGCAGGACAATCCTTCCTGCAAACATAATCTTTCCAAATCCATGAGAGCGGTTTCTTCAATGGTGATTAAAAATAATCCCTGTGTTTCACCGAAAAGAAGTTCCTCCCGTTTCAATTTACTGCTGAGGAAAATTCTGGCGCCTGTTCCTTCCGGTGATACCATGAGGGACTGTGCCACCGCAACAGCAATGCCACCCGCACCAACATCGTAAGCTGTTAAAATTAATTTTTCATTCCCGCCCTTCCTGATTAAGCGATTCAGTCTTTTGTTTAAATTGAGATCAACAGATGGAAGTGGACCCATAATTTGCCCATGAATGGTTTTCATGTAACTGGAAGCAGCAAGCTCACCTCTTAAACTGCCCACAATGAGAATAAAATTATTAGTTCGTTTAAAGGATGCTCGCAACAGGATTTGACCATCTTTTGCGATACCTGTCAATCCCACCATTACGTTAAGATTTTCATTGCTATTATCTTCATAAAAGACTTTTACACTCACAAGAGGAATCTTCAAATGAATGAGCGTATCCCTTATTCCGCTGGTACATTCATTAAAAAAATGCAATGTATCCGAGTCCGCAGGGTTCGGCAACGTGTAGGAAACTGAACACGTCACCGGATTAACATTTCTTGCAACCAGCAGCTGTCTGATTCCCTTTAACATGAGCCCCTTCCCCGCCATTTCAGAATCAAGATGAACTGTAGCTGCATTACAGCATAGTGCTGCGGACAATGGTTGAGATTGCTCTGTTTTAGAGTGTTCTCCACTATTGCATTTAAAAATATCCAAATCAGAATTGGAATTCAGGAGGAAATTCGTATTGACTGAAATTTCCGGGGATTTCAATAATGACAAAAGATTTTCATTCAATTGCTTCAATTTTGTTTTGGGTGGCAGTTTGATGCTTGGAGTCTTTTGTGAAATGTGGGGTCTGGTCGCTTCCATTTTGTGTAGAGGTACAGTTATATTTTTCTGAAGCAATGCCAATGGCAGCCGTGACAGTAATTTATTTCCGCTTTTGATGACTAATTCATTGGTGTCTGTCAATTTACCGATTTTATAAAAAACGATATTATGTTCAGAACACAATTTTTTCAGTTCTTTTTCAAATCTGTGCAGTAACACCGTAATTACCCTTCCGGGCACGGTATCAAATAATAGCTTGGATTCGACCCCTTTCTGTCCCTCTTGAATGGTGTTTAATTGAAGAGAGATTCCACAGTTCAACTTTTTGATCAACCCCACCCAGGACATCGCCATTCCGCCATCCGCCACATTCCTGCAAATAATGGTGTAATTTGTTTTATTCAGGTATAAAACTGTTTTTCTCAGGGACTCCTCATTTTTCAGACGAGTCAAAACATTCTTCGAACGTCCCGCATCACATTCCAGCAAATAGACAGGATTTCCTGCAAGATGCTCCAATGGTTCATGGGAAATAACTCCGGTTTTTAGCCCAATCGCATAAATGGTTATTAAAGGGTATTGAGATTGCTGATCATAGGCAACACTGCGAAGAATTGTATTCACATTCTGACTTTTGCCGTAATTAATGATTACAGTTGATATTTTCTTTAACTGCTTTTGGGTGGCTTTTTTATCAGAAAATTGTACCGATGCAGCTAACGTATGGGGAATGCACGAAGATGCCACAAGGTCTCTCATTGAATCTGCGCAGGTGGTTTTAATGAGAGTGGCATCGCCCGATTTTCCGGTCAGTCTGCAGGATCGGAGTGACGTACCAACTCCCTGTTTTAATTCATCGGAATAGATACCAACTTCTGAAGGGTTAAGTGTTTCCATGATTGCGGCATTAATCTGTTCATAAGACCTTAAAAATATACTTGTTGATTTATGGGATACCGATTCGCTCCATTGCAGATTCAAAATTTCCAGTTCCGCCGGTCTCGGTTTTCTGCCCAGTGAATGTGCAATACTTTTTAATTCATTCTCTGATAATTGCTGAATTTTCATTTGATTAGTATTTGAATATAGTTGGATTAAAAAGGAATTTTCTTATGAATTAATCACTGCGAAGATACAAACGATTTGGCTTTGGTCAGAATCTGTTTTGCAATTCCGATCGGAATACCCGTTTTCATGATAATTTTTTTTACATCCAATTTGGCAATAGTTTGAACATCATCAAATGCTGTGAGTAATTTTTTTCTCGTTTTGGGACCGACCCCTTTAATATCGTCAAAAATGGATGATGTCGCTTCTTTCCCTCTTTTCTGCCGGTGAAATGCAACAGCAAACCGGTGCGCTTCATCCCTCACCTGTTTGAGAATAAAAAGTCCCGGTGATGTCTTGGGAATATTCTGCGGTTCAGAAAACCCCGGCAGAAAAACTTCCTCCAGCCGTTTCGCCAATCCCGCCGCCGGAATATAGGTAAGTCCCAATTCCTGAAGCGCAGACACTGCCATGCTCAACTGACCTTTTCCCCCGTCAATCAGAATGAGATCGGGAAACTGCGCTTTTTCACTTTTCAATCGGCGGTACCGCCTGAGTACCACTTCCCGCATCATGGCAAAATCGTCAATTCCTTTGACAGTTTTAATGTTGAATTTCCTGTATTCACTCTTTTTCGGTTTTCCATCCACAAAGCAGACCATGGATGCCACAGGGTTTGTCCCCTGAATGTTGGATATATCAAATGCTTCGATTCTTCGGGGCGGAACGGAAAGGCGAAGATCATCCTGCAATTGAAGAAGCGATTTTGAGACGAGCTCCAGTCTTTTTTCTTTTCTACGCATGTATTCACCTAAGAGCAGTTCGGCGTTCTTCATGGAGAGTCGAACCAATCGAACATTTTCTCCACGCTGGGGAACGTGAATGGTCACTATTTTATTCATTTTTTCGGTGAGCCACTCATTGAGGAATTCATGATTTTCCGGGTAAAGAAACGTTTGAATGGATGGCGGAATGAAATCAGTTTCCAGGTAAAAATTCTGAATAAAAGCGGATAGTGATGAACCAATCTCATCTGTGTCAACCCCCGCCAGAAATACTTTCTCTCTACCAATAATCTTTCCGGATCGAATTCTCATAACAACAGCGCAGGCATCACCTTCTTCAACGGCTATGGCGATTATGTCCTTATCCTCAAACGAACTGGATATTTTCCTCTGCCGTTGTGTGAATTTTTCCACTGCATTTATCTGATCGCGGTAAATGGCTGCATTTTCATAATTCATTTCACCCGATTCCGCTTTCATTTTTTCTCTCAATCCACGTAGCACATGATCGCTCTTGCCATGCAGAAATCCGATAATACTTTGAATATTTCTGTTATACTTGTTCTCAGAAACAAGTCCCTCGCAGGGACCCTCGCATTTTTTAATGTGGTAATCGAGGCACACCATTATCTTTTTTTCATCTATCGCCTTTTGATCAATAAAATAACTGCAGCTCCGTACAGGAAACACTTTATGCACCACTTTAAGTGTTTCCCTCAAGTATCTAACATCTGTAAAGGGTCCAAAATACTTTGATCCATCCTTAATTACTTTTCGTGTAAGCAGAACCTGAGGGTACGGTTCTTTTGTAATTCTGATATAGGGAAAAGATTTATCATCTTTTAAATCAATATTGTATTTTGGCTTGTATTCCTTTATGAGATTTGCTTCTGTGATGAGAGCTTCCACTTCTGTGCCGGTAACAATCCACTCCACATCACTGACACGCACCATGAGAGAAATCGTTTTCGGGGAATGCTGGCTGCTCTTTTGAAAATAGGAGCGGACTCTGCCCCTCAGCACTCTCGCCTTGCCGATGTAAAGGATTTTCCCTGATTCGTTTTTAAAGAGATATACACCCGGGTTTCGGGGGATTTGTTTGATTTTGTTGTTAAGTGAATTTGTCATGCTGCAATATTATGCCGATAAAATAATCCTAATTGGAGAATAATTATACAACAAATAGGATGAATTATTGATACCTCTCTAATTTTATTGTATTGACCTTAATATTTGGGTTTGCATTCATCACTTGAATCCAGGTCATTTAATTGTTATCTTTGTGAAAGATAAGTGAGGTTAAATAGTAGGTAAACCCATGATAGAAGTTTTAAAAACGAAGGGAAATAAGCAAAACCCATTTCGCCGTATAAATGAATATCCCTACGAAGATTCGACCCGGTTTATCACGGCAATAATGCCGTATAATTACGGATGGAGCGGTCGCTTCGCTCCAGCTCCATCAGGCGAAACTGTTTCCAGATTGGGTTCTGTCCGGCGCAAAGCGCCGTCCATCCCCCACTGGAACGGAAGCCTCAAATGTACGAACAAGTTCGTCATTTCGTCTCCGCTCAGTTTCGCCTGTTAAAAAGAATCAATCATAAATCTTTTATTTATTTTCTGTTATACGTACATTAGTCGTATAAGAAAGATTAAAAAATGCAAAAGAAATTAACCATAAGTATTGATGAGCAAATTTATAATGCTTTATACCATATTGTCGGAAAGCGAAAAATAAGCCGCTTTATCGAGAATTTAGTAAAACCGGAAGTAATTAATGAAGCACTGGAATTAGCATACAAACAAATGTCTGAAGATTCGTCCAGAGAAGAGGAAGCGCTTCAGTGGACTGAAGGGACATTTGAGGAATTTCACGATGAAACGTGGTGAAGTTTGGTGGATTAATTATGATCCGTCTATTGAGGGTGAAATCAGGAAAAAAAGACCGGCTGTAATTATCAGTAATGATGCATCAAACAAATATCTAAATCGCATTCAAGTCATACCCCTTACAAGCAATACAGAAAAACTTTATCCCAGTGAATCCTTTATCAATTTGAACGGTAAAAAAGGAAAAGCAATGGCTGACCAACTAACCACCGTCAGCAAATTACGAGTGCTTGATAAAGCTGGAGAACTTACATCAGAAGAAATGGTCGATATCAATAAAACTATAAAAACTCAATTAGGAATTAATACCTAAGAATTAAATTAAGTCTGTAGTAGAATTATGAAAAAGTTGTTATTAATACTTGTTTTTCTTTTTTCAGCCCAAACCTTTGCCCAGTCCACGGTTTTGGAAGAAATGGGATATGTCCTTGCAATGGAAATTGTGTTTGGCGGAATGAGCTACCTTGCAACCCAGGAGCAGTGGTATGGCCCGGCAATCACAGGCGGCTTTGACCTTTTTATGGGATTAGCCGGGTTAGAAAATGCAGGCATTAAAGAATCAGGAACCCAATCGGTTGGTCATTATTTGATTTCGGCAGGTTTTGTAGCAAAATCCATCTATAATTTTAAGTTCAGTAAAAAGCACAGTAAAAAATTCCGGTTTTGGGCAAATTTTATCGGATACAATGTATTGGTCTTTTCGGGATATTATCTTGATACTTTAAATTAATGTTCGCTACTGTGATCATTAAAATACTACCTTAATGCACAAAAAATAGGGAGACAAAAATATGGAAATTATGAATTTACCTTTCATTTTCAGGGCACAAGCCATACTTAATGCCATCAATGGAGTGATTTTCTGGCTGGCCTCCCCTACAATGCTCGAAATGACAAACATGACAGCAACATCCAATTTGGTGACCATGACGCAGGCATTTGCAACTATGTTTATTGTGTTAGCTATTGTCGGGTGGCAGTTACCGGATTGGGCTGGTGATAAATTAACCAGCGCAGCAAGAACCTTTATCGTTGTAAACCTGATTTGGTCAGCAGCACTTGTCTATCATTTTTTAACCGGCGCTACATCTGGAAGCACACCAGTTGTTAGTATAGCCGTCAATCTTATATTTGCATCACTTTATTATGTAAAATCCCGCTAAAATGTTTAGGAAAAATGATGTTAAGAAAAATCATTCACAAGCACCACTTTCCCAAACTGCTTCCTGTTTTCAATATATTCGTGTGCGTCCTGCACATGTGACATTAAAAAAGTTCGATCAACTATAGGTTTTATTTTCCCATCTTCCAACCAGCTAACAACTTCACAAAAACCGGTAGCATCCCCCATGCTTGAGCCGAGAATGGACTGCTGTTTCATAAATAGGTGACGAAGGTCGATCTTTACAGTCGGTCCTGTGGTAGCGCCGCAGGTAACGATTCTGCCTCCTCTCCCAAGTGATTTAAGACTGGATTCCCAGGTTGATTCGCCCACATGCTCAACAACCACATCAACTCCCTTCCCTCCTGTTATCTCTTTCACTTTATCATGAATAATCTCCTTCGAGTGGTTTATAGTGAAGTCAGCGTTTAATTCCTTTGCTAGTTTTAGTTTTTCTTCACTGCCTGCGGTTGCAATAACGGTACATCCTTTCAATTTGGCTATTTGTATTGCTGCGGACCCAATTCCCGATCCTGCGCCCAAAATCAAAATAGTTTCATCTTTCTCAATTTTAGCTCTGCGAATAAGCATGCCGTAGGCCGTCAAAAAAACAAGTGGAAATGCCGCGGCCTCTTCAAAGGAGATTTCCGATGGTTTTTTTACAATTTGACTTGGATTTAACACCATCAATTCACAATGGGTGCCATTTTCTGTTTCACCTAAAATTCCGTAATTGAGGCAGTAATTTTCCTTACTCTCCAAACAGAATCTACAATCACTGCAGTAGGTTCCCGGCTGAATCATCACATCATCCCCTGCCGACCAACCATTCACCTCACTCCCGACGTCCACAATTACACCGCTTCCGTCACTGCCGGGAATGTGAGGAAGCACCAAGTTTGGAAAAACACCAATTCTCACCCAGATATCAAGATGGTTTATTGAAGCGGCTTTAATTTGGAGCAAAACTTTATGTGGAGAACATTGCGGATCGGAAACATCTTCCCAACTCAAAGATTCAAGTCCGCCAAATTTGTGGATTTGGACAGCTTTCATTTTAGAAATGTGATTGTATTAGTCTGTGGAGAAAAACTTATTATCCAAACTAAACTTCCCCGGACCGGCAAAAAATAAGGTGAGGTAAATCAGTCCGTAAGCCATGGCAAGTTCCGGTGAACCTATTCCTGATGTTATATGAAACAATACACCAACAGCCATGGTACAAAACAGGAAAAATGCGGCGGGTTGAAAAAATAGCCCCAATAGAATCAATATGGATCCCACGGATTCGGAAAACGCAGCCATAAATCCGAAAAAGGCAGGAAAAATATCTATTCCTAAAGACCCCATTCCTGTCTGCCCTACACCTGCCCATTTTTCCGGTCCACCTATGATTTTATCAAATCCATGATTCAGGAACAACATTGAACCAACACCGATTCGCAATATTAAAAGTCCAATATCCGGGAATCTTTGAAACAAGAGTTTATTCATTGTTATCAATATCTTCGAAGTCAGCTTCTTGAATATCTTCTTCCTTGTAGTGGATAAAATCTTTCCCTGTGTGCTTTTTTGATCTTGTTCCACCCAATGCATCAAATTGGGGTTTCAGAAACCTGTAAAGGAAATATCCTATTCCCAAAGCTATGAGATATTTAATCATTAAAACTGGTAGCAGGATTAAAGAATTTTGTTCCGCTCACAGGTTGGCGGATATAGTTTAGAACTTCCTGTAAATCGTTGGTATTACTAACAAAATCAATATCATTTGTATTGATGATTAAAAGAGGACTTTCCTGATACCGGAAAAAATATTCATTATACACCTGATTCAATGCATCAATGTAATCTCGGGATATATTCCGCTCGTAATCCCTGTTTCTTGAATTTATCCTACCCATAAGTTTATTTGTATCCGCCTGAAGATAAATGACCAAATCAGGCGGTATTACATTCTTTTCAAGCATATTTGCAACCGTGTCATAGAGAGCAAGTTCCTTGTCATTTAAATTTAAGGAAGCGAATAAACGGTCTTTTACAAACATGTAATCAGAAATTAACAGATTGGAGAACATATCCGTTTGCCGTATTTCCAACTGCTGGCGGTATCTGCTCAAGAGGAAAAATAACTGAGTTTGAAATGCATATCTTTCGGGTTCATCATAAAAATCTGATAAAAAGGGGTTTTCATCAAATTTTTCAAGGACCGGCGTTGCATTTAAATCATTTGAGATTAGTTTAACCAAACTGGTTTTCCCGACTCCAATCACACCTTCAATTGCAACAAAATATAAATGCTTCATGCAGTTAAAACTTCCGAATATTGAGATACTACCGAGAAATCATTGCATTTTTCCAATACTTCTTTCATGTTTAATTGGGTCATCGGACAAACAAATTCTGGTGCTATTTCGCATATTGGGTTCAATACAAATTTTCTTTCATGATAGTGCAGATGGGGCACCGTTAAATTATTTTTATTTACAATCATTCGGTTAAAAAATAAAATATCAATGTCAATCATCCTTGGTTTGTTTTTATGGCCTGTTCGAATCCTCCCAAGTTTAGTTTCAATTCCAAGGCAAACGCCCAACAAATCATCGGGTACATAATCCGTTTCAATTTCGGAAACACAGTTCAGAAAATCCGGCTGATCTTTCATGTACATTGGTTCAGTCTCATAAATACCGGATGATGAAACAATTTTTATCTGCGGATCAACTTCCAGTAATGCAAGTGCTTTTTGAAGATTGCTAAACCGATCACCCAAATTTGATCCAAGCCCAATGAATATTTTATTGTATTTCAGCATTCTTAGCGGCTTTTTTCCACTTCTACTTCTACACTTCCCAAAACACCCTTGACAGGGGCGTGAGGTTTTCTCACTTTGACCACAACCTTGTCAGCGGGATAGTCATTCAAGACTGTTTCAGCGATGTGACCAGCTAGTGCTTCAAGCAAATAATACTTTTTCTCGGTCAAACAATCATGAACGGTTTGGTACACTTCAGCATAATCAATTGTGTCCGAAAGACTGTCAGAGTCGGTTGCATTGTCTATGGACATTTTTAATTCAAGGTCAACTTCAAACATTCCACCTCTGGATTGCTCGGATTCGTCTACTCCGTGGTAGCCGTAAAAAAGCATTTTATTTAATCGAATTATTCCCATAGTGACCAAGAGATTGTTAACGAATTTAGGAGTGACACAGTGGAGAGTCAAGAATGATACTTAATCTATAAATAAAAAAAAGGGCTTTGTTTCCAAAGCCCTTTTTCAATAACCATCATGGGTTGTTTATTGATTAATACATTCCGCCCATATCACCGCCGCCAGGAGGCATTGGCATGGGTGGGTCCTTTTCAGGGATTTCTGTAACAACTGCTTCAGTTGTGAGAAGAAGTCCTGCAATGGATGCTGCATTTTCCATAGCCACACGAGTAACCTTCGTCGGATCAATGATACCAGCTTTGAACATATTTGTATATTCTTCCTTATATGCATCAAAACCAAAATCACCGTTGCTTTCTACCACTTTTTGTACAACAATGGAAGGTTCATGACCGGCATTGGAGGCAATTTGTCTCAGTGGCTCTTCGAGAGCGCGGAGTACAATATTGACACCAACTTTTTGTTCATCCGATACCTTAAGTTTGGCTAATTTAGCCAGAGTTCTCAAGATGGCCACTCCGCCACCGGGAATGATGCCTTCTTCAACGGCTGCGCGTGTAGCATGTAGAGCATCTTCAACTCTTGCCTTTTTCTCTTTCATTTCAACTTCAGTTGCAGCTCCGACATTAAGTACAGCTACTCCACCGGAAAGCTTTGCCAGCCGCTCCTGGAGTTTTTCTTTGTCGTAGTCAGATGTTGATTTATCAACCTGTACCTTAATTTCGTTGATTCTGGCTTTTATCATATCTTCTTCACCAGCACCAGAAACGATGATTGTATTATCCTTATCAATTACAATTCGCTTGGCTGTTCCAAGATACGAAAGAGTCGCATTTTCAAGTTTGTATCCCTGCTCTTCAGAAATTACAGTACCACCTGTGAGAACTGCGATATCCTGCAGCATCTCTTTTCTTCTGTCACCAAATCCGGGAGCTTTCACTGCACAGATCTTAAGAGTACCTCTCAGTTTGTTGACTACGAGAGTAGCAAGTGCTTCGCCTTCAACATCTTCTGAAACGATTAACAGACTTTTTCCTGCCTGCGCTACTTTTTCCAGAACCTGAAGTAGATCTTTCATATTGCTGATTTTTTTATCATGAATCAGAATATGAGTATCTTCCAATACGGCTTCCATAGCTTCAGAATCAGTCACGAAATACGGTGAAAGATAACCGCGGTCGAACTGCATACCTTCAACAACTTCCAGTGATGTTTCAGTCGTCTTAGCTTCTTCAACCGTAATAACACCATCTTTCCCAACCTTTTCCATGGCATCTGCAATTAAATTGCCGATACTTGGATCGTTATTGGCTGAAATAGAAGCAACCTGTGAAATTTCGTCTTTACCGGGAAGTGTTTTACTTTGTTCTTTTAATCCACCAACAACAGCAACTACCGCTGCATCAATTCCACGTTTAAGTTCCATGGGACTTGCACCGGCAGCTACATTCTTTAATCCCTCACGGACAATGGATTGAGCGATAATTGTAGCTGTCGTTGTACCATCACCAGCAACATCGGATGTTTTGGATGCTACTTCACGAACCATCTGAGCGCCGATGTTTTCCATTTTATCTTCAAGTTCGATTTCCTTAGCTACCGTAACGCCATCCTTTGTTAAGGTTGGTGAACCGAATTTCTTTTCGATCACAACATTCCTTCCACGGGGACCAAGTGTTACTTTCA
The DNA here is from genome assembly GCA_964468655.1 of uncultured bacterium. Taxonomy (GTDB): domain Bacteria; phylum Fidelibacterota; class Marinisomatia; order Marinisomatales; family CAYXUG01; genus CAYXUG01. The sequence continues at coordinate 13,922 of CAYXUG010000009.1, forward strand.
CTGCATTTGCGAGTTTATCCACGCCTGCCATTAAGGCATTTCTGGCGTTGGAATTAAACTCTATTTTTTTTGCTGACATTTTATTTTCTCCTATTCATTTATTTTATAGCGTTGCAAGAATATCGCCTTCCTTCATGAAAACATATTCACTTCCACCTATTGTGATTTCTGTACCGGAATATTTTCCGTAGAGTACCTTATCACCTTTTTTTAGATTCATTTTAATCATGGCTCCTGCGTCGCTGGTTTTTCCCGGGCCAACAGCTTCAATAGTTCCCTGCTGGGGTTTTTCCTGTGCAGTGTCTGGTAAAATGATACCACCAGAAGAAATATCCTCTGCATCAGCCGGCTTAACCACAACACGATCACCTAATGGGTTAATATTTTTTAATGCCATTTTATTTACTCCTTTTTTGACGATTTGTTATTGAAAATCATAATACCCGAATATTCGGGGTGCAAAACTAATATGAATAAAAGAGGGAGTCAATAGAATTATAGCACTCTTATGAATAGAGTGCTAAATTATATTAAGTTTAAAGTTTTTCTGTTTATTTTAAGGAATCAGTACTGCCGAAACCGCCATCACCCCGGGAAGTCGCTTCAATTTCATCCACCATCACAAATTCAATGGGTGAACCATCAATGGCTACAAGCTGGAATAATCTATGTCCTTTTAATACTTTATACTCAACAGATTTAATATTATCACAACTTGCCATTATTTCACCTCTGTACCCACCATCAATGAGACCAATGGAATTGGACATTCGCAAAGGTGTTTTGGAAATGGAAGACCGCGGGATGAGGAAATAGGGAACATTTCCTTCAGATTCACAGGAAATCTGGAAATGGATCATTTTGGTTTCGCCCGGTTTAAAAATAATATCATCTATAACAAATAAATCAAGTCCCGCATCTCCAAGGTGAAAATGACCGTGATTATGATAATATTCTGCTACCGTATCAGAAAACGGATTAATCTTAATTAACATGAGTTTATATGTTAACTGGGCTGCTTAAAAAAGGTAATAGCCAATAGTAGCCACCCAAGTATAAAACAAACTCCTCCAAACGGGGTAATCATTCCAAAAGATTGAATTCCGGTTAACCTCATTAATACGATACTGCCCGAGAATAAGATGATTCCGAACAAAAACAAAAAGCCGGACCAATTTATCAAACTTCCGGATAAATGATTCGCAGCAAGTCCTGTGACAATTAATGCCAAAGAGTGAAACATCTGGTACCGGACTGCTGTATCAAATGAATTTAATTCATCAACAGTGATTTTACCCCGGAGAGCATGAGCGCTGTAGGAGCCAAGTATTACTGCCATAAATCCTAAAAACGCTCCAGATGTCATGAAAAGTTTCGACATTATCTCTATTCCTCCGTTGGTCTATTTCTGTTTAAATCAGGTTGGTAAACAGTCCGGATCGGGAACGGTATGTTTATTCCTTCTTCATTAAACCGATTATGAAGGTCCTTGATAAATTCATGGGTAACAGTCCACTGTGATGAATAATCCCTTACTCTCATTGATACCCTGAAATCTATACTTGATTCTCCAAAATTTACAAAATTAAATGACGGTTTATTTTCAGCGACACCACCATCAACCTTTTGCAACACTTCTCTGGCAACCTCAAGGGTCACTTTTTCCACCTGATCAAGATCGGATTCATATCCCACACCGCAGGCAACCCGTACTGTCATTTCTTTATGGGGAACATCAAAGTTTTTTATTAATGCTGTTGAAACTTTTGAATTGGGAATTACAATCCTGTTATTTCTTCTATCACGGATTATTGTATCTCTCCATGAAATATTTTCAACCTCACCCCGTTCGCCACTCTCCAACTCAACCAGGTCCCCAGGTCGCAATTTCTTTGAAAGCAGTATATGCATCCCGGCAAAAAAGTCAGATAATGTATCTTTAAGGGCCAGAGAAATTGCCAGTCCGCCGATTCCAAGGGCTGTCAGTACAGGTGTAATAGATATGCCGAGAGTTTGAAAAACGACAAGGAACCCAACGGTTATTACGAATATCTTAATGAGGTTGGTGAACATGGTAGTTGCGGGGAGTTTTCCTCCGGTAGCATCTGTGACAAGTTCTAAAAGACCGGCAGCGATTCTGGATAATGAAAAGGTAACAGATAGAATAAAAATAACGGTAACTACCGATTTTATTAAGCTTGTGATATTTTCAGGAAAATCAGTGTGCGGTAAAGCAAAGTAAATACCGCCAAGAAAAAACCAAAGAATTACAGCAGATTCAATTGCGTCAAAGACAAGATCATCTCCCTGCCACTTGGTTTTGGATGCAAGTTTCTTAATCCTGTGGTGGACATACGTTTTAAAAATCCAACCGAGCAGGACTGCCCCAACAATGAAAAGTAAAGGTGTCAAATAATTTTGAATTGATTCCAGTGTCATTTTATCTCCAATTTAGTTGCGAATTTACAAATTGTTAGAGCTATCAAAAGAGTATTTTAATTGAGGTCATAAATTCCTACTCCGTCTCCATACAGTGTGCCAATATATAATTTCCCATCATGTTCAATGACATTTGTAATATTTGCGATTGTTTTGCCTTTTTGATCATGCAAACTGCGTATTATTTCACCATTGCTATCAATCAATACAATCAAACCATAATTTTCGGGTTTTGGTCTCGCCCATTCCGGAATCCGCAGGAGTATCTTTTTCAGCCATACTCTCGGGGAATATAATTTATCCACAATTGGTTTCCGCGGTGAGAACAGCGCCATCCAGTAATTTCCTTTTCCGTCACCCATTATGCCATCGGGATATCCCGGAAGATTAACTGAAAATAGATCGCGCTGACCTTTTTTCGGTCCCTTAATCCACAACCGGGTAATCTGAAAATTTCCTGTCTCCGCCACGAGTACAAATTCCTCATCAGGAGACAGCGCCACGCCATTGGCAAAATAGAGACTGTCCAGAATAACTTTACATTCCTTATTATCTGTATCATATTTCAACAATCTGCCAAATGGTCGGTGGATAAGAATATCATTAAAAAAATCATTTCCCACTTCGGGACTTGTAACGTCAGAAAAATAGACTACTCCCCCGGATGAAATATCCAGATCGTCTGCCATGGTTAATGGAAAATCATCGGTATGTTTAACAAGAACATTTATTTCACCGGAAATTGAAATTGAAAGTAATCCCTTCAATCCATCCGCAACCATCAAATCACCTGAAGGAGCAAATTTCATTCCGAGCGGACGTCCACTGGTATTTGCAAAAACAGTCATCTCTCCGGTAGGAGATATTTTTTTTATGGTGCCGTCTTCATTGGTTGAAAAAAGATTTCCCGCCTCATCCAATGCAACATCTTCAGGACCGTTTAACTCACCTTTTCCTAACCATGTTAATTTTGTCAATTCACGATTAACAGCAAGATTACCTTCAAATGGCGAAACAAGTTCAGGATGAAATGCAGCCGGTTCAACATGAGGCACCCCTTCAGAGGAAAAACATCCGGAAAATAAGACAGTAAAACTAATGAGAATGAATTCAAATTTTATTTTACTGCTTGGATCCAAGCTATATGATTTCCCCATCTATGAATTCTTTTCTCTAAAATCCTTCATAAATTGAACCAACGCTTCTACACCTTCCCTTGGCATGGCATTGTAAATGGATGCTCTCAATCCACCAATTGACCTATGCCCCTTTAGTGTATAAAGTCCTGCTTTTTCCGCATCTTCAAGAAATGTGGCCTCAAGCTCTTTCGATGGTAAAAGAAAAGTAACATTCATAAGACTTCTGCTGTCCGGTGTGGCGGTGCCTCTGTAAAATTCTCCATCAATTGTATCATAAAGCAACTCTGCCTTTTCTTTGTTTTTTCTACTTATCTCTGTCAAACCACCTTCATTGATAAGCCACCTTGCCACAAGACCCACCATATAAATTATCCACACCGGCGGAGTATTATAGGCAGAATTTTTACTTACATGAGTTTTGTATGTCATGTAGCTGGGGATATTCTCAGGCGCTCTGTCAAGAAGATCCTTTTGTATGATAACCAACGTTACGCCGGCAGGTCCCAAATTCTTCTGAGCACCGGAATAAATCAAGCCATATTTAGAAACATTAATCGGCTTTGAAAGAATATTTGAAGAAGCATCGCAAACCAGTACTCGGTCACCAACATCCGGCTCACTTGTCCACTCTGTGCCGACAAGTGTGTTGTTTGAAGTAAAATGGACATAAGCCGCATCTGGATCAATTTCACAGGATTCCGGAATGTGACTGAAATTGGACTCTTCACTTGAGCCGGCTATCCTTACGTTAAATCCCAACTTTGTTGCTTCATTTACAGCTTTTTTCGCCCAACCGCCCGTAATAATATAATCGGCAGAATCACCTTTTCTCATGAGGTTTAAAGGAACCATGGCAAATTGAATTGTAGCACCGCCCTGAAGAAAGATAATATCGTGGGTTTCAGGGAGAGACAAAAGTGTACTTAATGATTGTTTTGTTTCTTCCTGAATCTCAACCCACCCTTTCGAACGATGACTCATTTCCATAATGGACATTCCAAAATTTTCGGCACAGATTACATTTCTAGATGCCTCCTCTAAAACTTCAACCGGTAATGCGGCAGGACCTGCACTAAAGTTCCAACCTCTTTTCATCGACATTTCCTTTTCTCCTTTAGAATTTAATTAGATTCGCTGCTAATATAGAGTCACTCATCCTAATTTTCATTAAAGTGTCCCTATCCACTTCCGAATCAATTTGAATACGGGCTACGGCTGCTTTGGCGCCGTCAAATATTATATTCTCTGTTTCCTGAACATTTATGGACGCCTTTTTCAGCAATTCAAAAACAGACGCTAAAACGCCAATCTTGTCAATATGACGAACCACCAGCATATGAGTTGCAGGTGATCTTTCACAGAGATTAACACTATTTGGCACTTCCCCTTTATCCTTGAAATCAAGGATCACCCTCACCGCTTCGCTGGCAACAGCATCCTGTGCCTGAGACGTAGAAGCACCGATATGATGGGTTCCAACAAGATATTCCTCACCTTTTAAAGGATTAACAAAATTACTGTCATTTGCGCCGGGCTCATCACAAAAGACATCCAAACCTGCTCTGATTCCCTTGTTTTTCATGGCATCCTGCAAACTGGCTTCATCAACCACAGGTCCCCGTGATGTGTTTATAAAATATGAACCCTCCTTCATGACATCAAAGATTTCTTGATTAACAATTCCCTCAGTATCAGGATTTAACGCCAAATGAACCGATAGAATATCTGCCTCCTTTGCCACAGCTACCGGAGTCGGCAAACAGGTTACTCCCAATTTTTTTGCTTTTTCTTCATCCAATGAACGGCTCCATGCCACAACCTTTAGACCAAATGCTGTGGCTCGTGGAATCATCTCTTTACCAATACCGCCAACCCCAAGCAAACCTAACGTACAGCCATACAGTCCCCTTGCCTTGCTGTACTTTTTCTTGTTCCAAATGCCATTATTTAGATCTTTGGTACAGTTGGAAATCTGCCTGTCACATGCCAGGATGAGTCCAAAAGCCAATTCAGCCACGGCAATTGAATTTTTACCCGGGCAATTGGCAACATATATTCCTTTTTCAGAAGCATCTTTTACAGCAATGGTATTGACTCCCGCGCCTGCCCTTACAATAAGGAATAGATTTTTATCTGCTTCAATCATTTCAGGGGTAACCTTTGTTGATCTCACGACAAGAACTTCAGGAGAAATTTCTCCCATTTTTTCTTTAAGCTCGTCTCCTGAAATAGACGGGTCAAATTGGACGACACATCCGGTATTTTTCAACTCTTCCCGGTATATTTCAGGAAACTTATCCGCAATTAAAATTTTCATTTTTCATCTCCAAATACAACTTTGTTAAAGTTATTCATAAATATGGATTATTAAATGGAATGAACAAAAAGCCCCGATCTCAATTTTGGTTCAAACCATGTACATTTAGGAGGAAGAAGCATTCCTGCATCTGCCACATCCAATACTTCTTTCACTTGAACAGGATACAATGAAAAGGCAACCGAACCTTCTTTATTATTTACCAGTCTTTCTAACTCATTTGTCCCGCGTATTCCACCAATAAAACTGATTTTTTCACTCATTCTTGGATCATGAATAGCTAAAAGGGGTTTAAGTATTTTTTTTTGAAGAATAGCTGCATCAAGGAGAGAAACAGGATCATCATTTTCGGAGTCAGGAAGCTCAAGTAAGTACCACTTGGCATCAATATAAAGTGATATCTTACCCTTAGTGGCAGGTTCAGGAGAAGCATTTTCTGTTATATTAGTACAAACCTTTTTAAGGGAAGCCAGGAATTCATGACTAACCATGCCGTTCAAGTCATGGACAAATCTATTATAAGGAAGCACCATGAGTTCTTCCGCCGGAAATAACGCCGTTAAAAAGTTTCCACTTTCACTGGATATATTTTTCAGCTTTTCATAGGCAAGTGAAGCTGACCTGGCTCTGTGATGACCATCTGCCACATACGAGGCGGGAACTTTATTAAAAGCTTTAACAAGAAATTCAATTTCCTTTATTCGCCACACGGTGTGACAAACGGTGTCCTCTGCCTGAAAATTATATATGGGATCATTGTTTTCCATGTGGTCTTGTACAAATGAACTGATTTCAGGTATACCCCGATACGTCAGAAAAACAGGACCGGTTTGTGCTTTTAATTTTAACATAAGTTGAGTCCGGTCTTTTTCTTTATCAACTCTCGTTTTTTCATGTTTTTTAATGAGATCATTATCATAATCATCAACTGACGAGCATCCCACAACAGCAGTCTGAATATGACCACCCCATTTCAACCTGTACAGGTAAAATGAAGGTTTCTCTTCCGTTACAAGATACCCATCCTCCAAAAGCTTGTTAAGATTCTCTTTTGCCTTTTCGTACACTTTTTCTGAAGGTATTGATTTATCATCAGGAAAATCAACTTCAGGTCTTGTTACATGAAGAAAAGAAAGAGGATTATCTTTTACAATCTCCTTCGCTTCAGTTGTTGAAACCACGTCATAGGGAACTGAAGCAATTTGTTGTACAAAATCAGCTTTGGGTCTTACAGCAGAAAAGGGTGATAACATAACCATAAATTTTAAATTTTAATATTTTCAGGAGTTGAATTTAACAGAAATTAACCAGTATTTTTAATTTTGATGGGCAGTCCACAAAAAGCGCAAATTCATAGAATTAATTTAAATTTACGGTTAACTTACAACCACAACTGCCTGTCAAGACTTCTGTACTGAATCGCTTCACTCAAATGTTGGGGAAGTATATTTTCTTCTCCCTCCAAATCAGCGATGGTACGTGATACTTTTAGGATGCGGTCGTACGCTCTTGCTGAAAGTCCCAATTTCTCCATAGCTGTTTTGAGGAGAGATGAGCCCGCTTCATCAATTCTGCAAAATGCTCTGATATCTTTCGTATCCATGTGTGCATTGCTGTATTTGCCTTTCATTTCCTTAAATCTGGTAACTTGAGTTTCTCTCGCTTTCTGAACTCTTTTGCGAACAACATCCGATTTTTCACCGGGAGATTTATCAGCAAGTTCGGTGAAATGTATCGCCGGCACATCAACGTGGAGGTCAATCCTGTCCAACAGCGGACCGGAAATCCGCCCCATGTATTTCTGGATCATTTGAGGTGTGCATGTGCAGTCGTTATTGGGATCGGTTGCAAAACCGCAGGGACATGGATTTGTGGCTGCAACAAGCTGAAAATTGGCAGGATAGCAAATTGACACGGTTGCTCTCGATATGGTCACATCTCCATTTTCCATGGGCTGACGCATGACCTCCAGAACATTTTTCCTGAATTCAGCCAGTTCATCGAGGAATAACACACCGTGATGGGCAAGACTCACCTCTCCCGGCTTCGGGATGGTACCACCGCCTATGAGCCCCGCATCGCTGATTGTGTGGTGTGGTGACCTGAATGGTCTGGTTGCAATCAATCCACGTTCCTTTGGAAGTGTTCCTGCAACAGAGTGAATTTTCGTCGTTTCCAGTGCTTCTTCGAGAGTTAAATGAGGAAGAATTGTTGGCAGTCGTTTTGCCAGCATTGTTTTTCCGGAACCGGGCGGACCGATGAGAATGACGTTGTGCCCGCCTGCGGCTGATACTTCCATAGCGCGTTTTACATGTTCTTGTCCTTTGACCTCTTCGAAATCCACAGGGTATTGAAGATTTTCTTTAAATAAACCGTCCAAATCTACTTTTACAGTTTCATGTGTTTTTTCCCCATTCAAAATAGATACCACATCCAGCAGTGAATGCACTCCTGCGATTTTAACATTTTCTGCGATGGCGGCTTCCTTGGCATTTTCTTCAGGAAGCACAATTCCTTTGACTCCGTTTTGAGTTGCGCAAATAGCGATGGGCAGCGCACCGCGAATGGGTCTGAGCGTTCCATCAAGAGACAGTTCACCTAAGAGCCATAATTTGTCAAGGTAGCTTTGTTTCACTTCACCCAGAGCAGCCAGAATACCAATTGCTATAGGAAGATCAAAAGCGCTCCCCTCTTTCCTGATATCCGCCGGAGCGAGGTTTACAACCACTTTTTTACTTGGGAAGTAAAAACCGGAATTTTTTATAGCTGCTATGACCCGTTCTTTACTTTCCTTAACAGCGCCTTCAGGAAGACCCACCGTAATAAATTTCGGCATGGGTGTAGGAGTGAGATTTGCCTCAATTTCTACTTCGTAGGCATCAATACCCAAAATTGCGCTGCTGATTACTTTCGCATGCATATTTTATTTTTTAAAATACGTTTTTGTTACCCAATACCCAATATTAAAGAGGGCACGAAATAACCCCTTTCACAACAAGGAAAGGGATCATGATGTAAATTATGGAATCGCGAATCAAATAAAATAAAAAAAAGGCGGTAACCACAGACCACCCTTTTTTACGTATAAGCAGTTTAAAGCCACCCTCACGGTAGATGAGTCTCCAATTTTTAATAAACTTGGGTATTAAAAGATTCAAATCGGATTACTTCAATCCTCAAATTTTAAAGGTTGTCTCTTTTTTTTGAATTGATTCAGAAGACTCTCATATTTCTCAACCAATGTTTCTCCCTTCATCTGAGAGTATCGAAAAGCATATTCAAGCGCAGAGTGAAACGAATGATTTTGAGATTCCTCGTAGGTATAGAATTCATCAATCCAGGATACAAATTTTGAAATATCTGTATTTTCTAATTCCTCAAGAATAATAAAAGCCAACTCAGACCTATTTTCATAATACCAGTTGGATAATTCTCCCCTCCCTTTTTCCTTAATCAATTCAGTGTGAGTATCATAAATTTGTGTCAAATAGGAGAATAGAAATACTTCCTTATCTTCCTGATTGAGTGTTTTCCAGTAGAGAACGGTGGGATTTGTGATATTTTGCGCTCCCGGAATTTGGAAAAATATCAAACACGGTAATGCAATGAAATATAATTTATTTGACAACTTCACATTCAACCTCTTTTGACTCTCCGTTTGATTTTGCTTCCTCTTCCTGGATGATTTCCATCAATTCATCAATTGCTTTTGATTCTGATACTTTACCCAATTTTTTACCATCTTTATAGATAAGGCCGTCCCCTTTCCCAAAGGCGATTCCCAGATCAGCATGCGTGGCTTCCCCGGGACCGTTCACAGCGCAACCCATGAGTGCAACGCTCATGGGTGTTTTAATATCTTTAAGTTTCTCTTCCATTTCTCCTGCGATTTTGAAGAGGTCCACTTCGAGCCGTCCGCAGGTGGGACAGGCAATAATGGTGACACCTCTGCTGGCAAGTCCCAACGATTTCAGGATTTCAAATCCCACGTGAACTTCCTCGCAGGGATCATCCGTTAAACTGACACGAATAGTATCGCCAATTCCTTCAGACAGTAAAGTTCCTATTCCAACACAGGATTTAATAGTACCGCTCTTGGTGGGACCGGCCTCCGTAACACCGAGGTGCAGCGGATAATCAAATTTTTCAGTGAAAAGACGATAGGATTCTATCATGAGGTGGACATCAGATGATTTCAATGAAACAATAATTTCCTCAAAGTCGAATTCTTTACAGATATTGATATGCCTTTCGGCGCTTTCCACCATGGCAATGGGAGTGGGATAACCATATTTTTCGATGAGGTCTCTCTCGAGACTACCGGCATTAACGCCAATCCGGATTGGTAGATTCGCCGACTTACATTTTTCCAGAACTTTCTCCACTCTGTCTCTTTTACCGATATTCCCGGGATTGATGCGTATTTTATCCGCGCCTGCATCCACTGCTTCCAGAGCCATTTTATAATTGAAATGAATATCGGCAACCAGTGGTACGGTCATCCGTTTTTTTATTTTGGGAAGTACTTTTGCCGCCGGCTCGTCCGGTACCGTAATCCTGATGATTTGGCACCCCGATTCTTCCAGACGTTCCACCTCTTTCATCACAGCATCAAAATCGTCTGTTTTGGCTGTTGTCATGGACTGAACAGGTATTGGTGAACCACCCCCGATTGGGATGTCACCAACCATCACTTTTCGTGTCTCTTTACGTTTTATGGGTTTCGTATCTTCCATATCCGGCTTGAAAGTTATGATTCAACTAATGAAAAACAAAATATATTGAAATTTAATATTTAATAAACTGAGGGAATTTATGACAAGTAGTACTAAATAAACTAACGATGGATGTGGCAGTTATCGCATCAAAACCATTTTTTGTGTATCTATGGTTTTGTGCCCATCTATGACCAGTTGATATAAATAAATTCCTGACGGAAGGTCTTTTCCTGTTTCATCAGTGCTGTCCCAGGTGATTGCATGATTTCCAGCAGGTTTGTTGCTATCATTCAATGTTTTAATCAATTGCCCTTTTATATTGAAAATATTCAGTGTAACACTGGTTCGTTTTGGAAGATAATAATTTATTTGTGTAGAAGCGTTAAACGGATTAGGATAGTTGGGGTTTAAATTAAAAATTTCAAGATAACGGATTTTATCTGTTTCATCAACATCCATAGAATCAGGATAAAATTCAACAGCAAGCTGCCAGTCCACGACTGTGGAACGGATATGCCACCCGCCTTCACCGGAAATACCACCACACTGGGGACTGAACAGGAGAAAAGGCCATGGCTCAGCCAGGCCGGTACCGTCCCCGGCATAAAAGGTGACTTTATTATCAGGGTCACCCATCCAATACAACCCACATATCGCTAAATAATCACCTTGATTAAATTCAGGTTCAGAACCTCCATCTACAGCATGGAACCAACCATCATGGCTGGTACCTATAGCTGCTTCCACAAAATCAGATTTCCAAAACACATCGTTAATTGGATCCAAAGCATTGGGTACAAGATCTACTCCAGTACAAGGACCAATGTCACCAAATGAATTCCATTCATCTGGCAATCCAAAGGTATCCGGGATAAGATTATTGTTATTGTAAGTATAGTATCCTAACCAACCATTCTCATTTACAAATTCCAAAGAATAGGGTTCACCAATTAAATTGAAAGGATAATTTAAACGATACACCCTTAGTCGAATCCACTGATCATCGCTTTCCCATTCAGCAACCCTCACGTAAATACCCTTCAAAATTCCATCCCATGGCATTTGATAAATAACAAAGCCCTCTTCTCCATAACTGATTGAAAATGAATCGGTTGCAATTTCAGTATAACTTAATGTATCTATAATGATATCTTGCCCTGAAAGTGTCGCAATAAAAATAATTATTAGAATATGGTGATAAATGAATCCGGTTTTTTTTACACTATTTTTCATTTTACATTCTGTCCATCATGCTAAAAATAATCTGATTCTTCCCCATTCGGTTAGTGTAACTCTAATTTAGGAAAGAGTCAAATAAATTAATAATTCATAGATGATAAATTTTTATTGATATGGTTCTCTCAAGTACTTTTCCGCATCATCCATAGCTGAAGTATAATTGTCCAATTTCAATGCCGATTTGTAATCAGAGATTGCTTTTCCCCTCTCACCTTTCAAATCGTGGATCTTTCCTCGAAGGACATATCCAAATCCAAGAGGAGTATCCAACTCTGTGTCAAATTCATCAATGGATTGAGTCACAAGGTTTAATGCAGTGTCTAAATCTCCTTTTAAAAATAATAAGTACGCATTCTGGTATTTCAACGTAGGAATCCACCCTTTTTGGGATGCGGGGGGCAGTCTTTCAATTATTTTTTTCGATAAACTCAAATTTTTCTCTGCTTCATCCAAACGCCCGAGATAGAGCAAAACTTCCGTGGCCAAGTGCTGAACATACATCCCTTCCGGAAAGTTGACTCTCAATCTTTCAATAATCGGTAGCGACTGTTCATATTGCTCATCCATCCACAAATAGATGAATGATAAAATGTAGCTTGCTTCAATCCAGGAATACTCGCCCTTTTCAACCGCCAGTTGAATATTCTCCAGCGCTTTTTTTCGATCGGAATCCACTCCCAATAAACCAGCAAAAAACTGCACAATGGAAGAACTGTTTGAAACATAAAAATCAAAAACACCCATGGCGAGATAACTGTCCCACAATTCTGGATACTTTTTATGTACAGATTTAACCCCCTTGAACCCCCTGAATCCATCATACACAACACCTATCCACTCTTTTTTTCCAAGGTGAACTCTTGCCATGAGTCCGTCTGTGGCGCTTTTAAACAGTTGATAATTCGCCTCATCCGGATACTTTTCCACCAATCCTTTATAGTCATCAGATATTTCATCCAAAGATTCCTCCAAAACGGTGTATGCCGCTTTGTGGCCCTCGTAACCTTGAGTTTTCAGCCATTTGGATACCGCCCACACAAAGTGCACGGCGGGATGTTCCGGATATTGCAACCTCGCACGGGTTAAAATAATTTCGGCGCTGTCGTAATAATCGCTGTAAAAAGTGTTAATTCCTTTCCATACCAAATCTTCTCCCTCAAAATCTTTTGCAAAGTAGAATTGAGAAACGGCAATAAATAAAATAAAAATTACCTTCGCTTTATTTTTCATTTTACTGTGGATTCGGTTAGAGGGTATTAGTAAGAATCGAAAGTGGGAAATGATTAAAAATCAGATTGCCGTCCGGCAAGAAGAAGCCACCCCTTGGCGCTGTTATCCTCCGGCTTAAGGGCAAGACTTTTCCCCCACGCTGCCCGCGCCATTTCCTTCTCACCCATGACCCAGTAGGTGATTCCCAGACCGGTATAATTCTCATCATCCGATGGAACGATATCAATGGCATCCTGATAAGCGTTCAGCGATTTTCTGTGCAAGTCGATTTCCCTGTAATACTCACCGGCTGTTTTCAGTGCGTCCGGGAGCCATTCATGGGTGCGGGAATTAACGGCAATTGCATTGGCAAATGCCCTCCGACCCAAATCGGAAAATCCGGTTCGGTTGTATTCCAAGCTGAGAATGTAGTATGCCTGAGGAAGCAAGTGCAGTACCATGGAATGATTGGGAGAATAATGCAGCAAATCTTCCCACGAAGCTGACGCCTTTGCCCATTCATAGGATTTGAAATAACTTAAACCGTGCTTGAATCTTAGTCCAATATCATGTGGTTTTTTGTTTAAAACACTTTCATACGTGACAGCAGCATACAAATAATTACCCTGGGTATCATACAAATCACCAAGGGAAACGGCTGCTATGGGGTCAGTGTCTTTGTAAGACATGCTGGTCCTGTAGGACTTCTTTGCATTTTCAAAGTCATCCAATCCCTCGTACGCTCTACCCTGATAGTACGGAAAAATATAATTGTCCGGGAATTTATTCATACTCTCTCGGCTGACTGACAATGCCTCTTTAAAATTTTCGGACTCTAAATGATCTTTCAAATCCTTGATAAACTGTCCGGTTCCTTCGGGTACTTTCTCAGAAACTTTTCCATAGAGTGACGATGCTACTTCTCTTCCTTCTCCACTCTTATTCAAGTGAGCCAAAGTATTCAACGTTGCAGTATGATTGGGATCAATTTCCAGCGCTTCGGAAAATGATAACTTAGCTTTTTGATAGTGTCCCTTACTGGTATACAGCGAACCCAAAAAGTAGTGGAAATCAGGATTGACCGGATCAGAAGCAATCAATCTTAAATATATGTCTTTTGCACTTGCGAACATACCACGGGATTCATAGTCCAGCGCTTTTTCACGTTTAAAACGGTAATCTTCGGGAGAAGTTGGAGCTAAAACGGGTGATGCGCGTTTTATGGCAGATTTTTGTTCCATGTCAATAGGTTTTAAACCGGCCATCTTCCTGTCCATATTCCGGTTTTTTGAATCCAGTTTATGCTTTAACTGGAACAGTTTATCGGAATGTTCATAAACATTCCATTGCTTTAATTCGGATTTGGTGGCACTTGATTCCTTCCTGGCTGATGGAGCCGTTAATTTAGATTTTGGTTTTGATTTTGATTTGGTTCTTTTCTTTTTGCCTGGTCTTTTCTTTGTCCCTTTTCTCTTTTTCTTTTTTTTCGACTTTGAAGATGGTTTCTTTTTTCTTTTTTTGGACGAACTCTTTTTTTTCTTTGTAGGCCGCTTTTTCTTTTTTTTCTTTTTATCCTGATCCTGTTGGTTGGATTTACCGGATGGTCCGGTATTTTCTGTAGGAAAGAGATTCGGGAAACTGCTGGCAAAAACAGTCAGTAAGACAAGTCGAATAATTATATGAAATAATTTCCGTTTCATTGCTGCCGAAATATATACAATGATACAAGTAATATTAAACCAAAATTTTTAAGTTTATAGGATATGAAAAACCAAATTCACTAAAATGACAGCCAATTACAATCGATTCTTATTGATTTTTATATTTTGCGCTGGATCTCTTCTTTTCTGCCAGAAGCACCACTCTGTTCAGGTTAAATCTTTATCCATTGAAGAAAAAGTAAATGGAACGATCATTACCCTTGGAGCAAGTGATAAAATTGATTCCAAGGATGTTGTAACGTGGTCTGCGCTCAATAATTGGTTTTATGTTACAATCTATCATGCGGAAGTTGATACTCAACAAATTTTGAATTTTATGCAAACCGGAATCGTAAAAAAAGTTGAAACGAAACAGTTGGATGAATCTGTTCAATTTTCTTTTCAGTTGAATCATCCCGTTGTGACTGTTGAAATATTTTTCGCTGATCTTCCGTACGAAATTCAAATTTATTTAAGACTTCCATTAACCATTGCCGGTGAATCCATTGAAAAACTTGCTCATGTTGTTGGAGAAGAATTGACCATTGGAGACAGTGACACTCCATTAATTACTGCAATTAAAACAAAACTTCCTCCCATTCTCATGTTATCCGGTTCCGGGTTCGTGGCTGCAGGACTGCTTGACCAAAGCAGGACTTATTTCATTATCGGCGCTGCCATGGTTGTTAGTGGATATCTACTGAAGAAAAATAGCAAATGACTTATCCAATCCACATCAAATCATTTAAGCTTAAAACGTTTTCTACACTTTTTGGATTTCTATTCGTATTGATATCTTTTAACGATCTGACCGCTAATGACAATACCGGAATCGAGAATGAAACAATCATTCCAAAATGTGGAACGCCTCTCGTTCACGAATTTTTACACAACAATTCAACTGTAAATATCAGAGAATTATTTTCATCGGATGACTTTGATTCAGATCAAATTGATTTTTTGGCAAGACCTACCGGACTTGACCAGTATTACGATTCAGGATTTCTCCGTTTTCATTATACACTGGATGGAAATAGCGCTGTGGATCCTTCTGATAGTGATACCGATGGTACACCGGATTACGTTGAAAATATGGCATCTGTATTTCAAATGGTTATTGATAATGAAATAACTGAATTTGGATTTACACAACCGCCCGGCGATGGGTGGTACACATTCAATGACAACGGTGGAAGTGATGATTATGATATTTATATCAAAACTCTAGGGGCCGGATATTACGGATTTGTAAGATCGGAATACTATGCCAGTAACACGGGTGACAATGAAAATTCAGAAGTTATCGAGTTAAACGCTCGCACAAGTTTCATGGAAATGCGGAATGAATATGGCGGTTTTCCCCTCGGAGAAACTGAAAGTATTATGGTAACGGCAGCGCATGAATTTTTCCACGCAATTCAGTATGGTTATGACTATTTTAACAACAATGACATCTGGATGCTGGAGGCAACATCCACATGGATTGAAGATGAAGTCTATGACGATGTGAATGATAATTATCAATATTTGTTAGGTTGGTTTGATGAGCCGAATACCGCATTGGATGAATACAGTTTTCACGTGTATGGGAGTTTTATCTTTTTTAGATATTTGTCCGAACATATAGATGGAATCAATACCATTTTGAAAATCTTTGATTATGCCCTACCCAACACATTCTTGAACACGATTTCCTTTACTTCAATAGAAGATGCTTTAAATGACTACGACACCAATTTTGATAATGAATTTAAAAATATGATAATCTCAAATCTACTTTTAACCGATTCAGAAGAAGCAAAACCCTATACATACGAAGAAGCGCAGGGGTATCGTGATTATGGAATAGAACCCGAATTTGAGGAAGTTATTGATGTACCAAATGAAGGAACAACATTTGGTTATTTTGGAAATGATCTTATGCACCGTGCCTGTCATTATCTGCAAATTGAAAATCCAACACCTATGGTCATCACATTCATTCCATCAGAAGCAAATGATAATGTATCAGCATTAGTAGTTTTAAAAACCAGCGATGATAATGTTTATACTTATAATCTCGAAAATAGCAAAGAAATTTCTATACCTTCCAATACAGAAAATTTCTATATCGTCATTTTAACAGGTGACGACGAAACTGCAGTGAATCAATATTCAATCGAATTTTCGCCCTCACTCTTATCGTTGAATCAAAATTACCCAAATCCCTTTAACCCAATTAAAGAATTGACTACCTTTGATGTTTATGTTCCTGAAAGTGGATCAGCAAGCTTTAACATTTATAATATACTCGGGATGAAAGTTGACGGATTTGTTCTGACCGAATTGGAAACCGGGTTAAATGAAGTTACCTATACCGGAAAGTATCTCCCCAGCGGTGTTTATATTATGCAGTTGAAAAACAGTGGTAAGAAAAAGGCGCGAAGGTTTACAATTATTAAATAAAATCTATTGAAGGATATTATCCATATCTCCCATGATGCCGGCAATAATTTTCTGCCTCTCCCGGAAAGCGCGGTCAAATATCTTTTCTTTGTAGCTGGGACCTACCCAGTAATAATGAACATCTTTTAAATCCCGACGTGTTAACCTGATAATTTTATCAAGTTTCTTCTGCTCACTTGCAACCTTTTGATAAAAATTTTCAAGTTGATTTAATTCTTTTCCCAGTTCCTCCAACCTTTGTTTGGATGCATCATCTCCCAGCAAACTTGCTGTCTCTTCCTGTTTTTCAGCAATTTTAGATTTGTATTGATCAAGTTTGATTGAATTCAACATTTTCTCATTTTCCATTTCAATGATTCTTTTTTTGGATTCGATCCTCGTATAACCTAATTCGGCATACTTTGAAGAAATGTTTTTTATTCCCTGTTCAATATTATTTTGAAGTTTACTAAGTTTATCATTATCCTCAATTCTTTCTTCAGATTCTGCACCCCTGAAAGAAAAATTACCGGTATATACTCCTGCCAATTCATCTAAATAAAACTCAAATTCATCTTCACAACTTTTGATACAGTTTTTTACTATCTTATAGGATTCCATATCCCTTTTCATGAGTTCAAGGGATAATTCCTCAAATGCCTCTCGGTGGACAATTAATTGAATTTCAATCTCATCAGCCCATTCTTCAGGGGATATCGCTTCCGGCTCAGGCTCTAAAACAGCCAACCCGGGTGTTTTGATGGTAGTCTTCTGAGAAGAACAGGAGATAAACAGTGAGAATGCAATGGAAATTGCAACGAGATAAATAAAATTTGTACCAGAAAACTTCATTTCACCGTTTGAATTAATTTTTTCTCATTATCCAACCGGAGCAAATCATCATATCCACCGATTGGCTTCCCATCAACAATAATTTGCGGTACTGATCTTCCGCCAGTCAATTTGACTAGATCATCTCTGGAAATACCATCTTCTTCAATATTGATTTCTTTAAACTCCAATCCTTTTTCAGACAGATATCTCCCCGCAAGTTTGCAGAACTGGCACCATGATGTGCTGTAAATAGTAATCATCGTATTTTACTCTGATAAATTAACTGTTATAAAAAATTTACACATTACACAGGATAAATCCTGTGATTTTTTACACATTATATTTTTTTGTAACCATACAGCCATCGTGCCGTCGTTGTTCCGATATTCCTTGCTGTATGGACTGCTCCTGCATGAATGAAATCCACCCACTCCCGCCCCGGAGGATCTACCCAGACATCGTAGCTAAATCCGCGGGAATTCCAGTCTACAGAAATTTGATCAATGGATGGAACAGCCAAGCCGAAGGTTTAGTCTGCCGGTTCCCCTTTAACAATGCTTGTCTTCATCAAACCTTTAAACATATCGGTGATAGATTTATCAAACTTATCAGCAGATACCGCAGGATAGGTAGAGAAAATGACGTCGGTATATTTTCTGAGGGCAACTGCCGACTGCATAGCGCTCTCATTATCAGGAAAATCAACAATCAAGGCAAGATCCCAATCACCCATCAATGCATAAAGACTCTGCAGTTCTCCACCGAATTTATTGACAATTTCTTCTACCACATGGGTTCTTGCAGCAGAAACTCTGGATATTCCAGATATTGTATATTTCCCAAGCATTAGGTATGAGTTCATTTTGTTCCTCAACAGTTTTTGTTTATTGAATAATCTGGGTTAAATCTATACAGTATTTTGTGTTAATTACAATCAAACAATATCCACAAAAATGTTATAATTTTTTTAATGCTTTTAGGAATATTTAAAAATATTTTAGAAATCCGAACTTCATAATTATACCTGAATGGATAATTGATTTATCAATATCATCAACTAAATCTATAAAATTATAACTTAAACCATAATATACTTTTACCCCTCCAATACTTTTTTCAATACTTTTATTCACCATTTTCTCCTTATTTAATCTATATCCCATATATATCGAAGGCATTAATGAAAATGCCGCAAAATCTCTCTCACTGCCAAAACTGATATTTAGTGTACTTATTCCAATACCCCAAAATAATCCATTATAAGCATAAAAATAATTATCTAATATTATAATTCTAAATTAAAAATAAACAGTTTCTCTCCTTCAAAATTTTCATTATCAGATAAGTGGTTAAATGTTCCAGTTAATGAAATTTCATTATTACCATTCTTCAGATAACCACTATACACAGCTCCCAAAAGATATGCTGAGTTATTCATCAAGTTATGAGAGTCCATATATTGAAGACAAAGACTCACCATAAACTGTTCAGGTTTCAATGATTTTGCATAAAGTAATTCGTTTGATTTATCTCTTGATTCGACTCCATCACTTTCAACTTTTTCAATTTTCCCTGAACTCATTTCCATTGTTTTATTTTTTGGTTCTGTACTAAAATCAGTCTTAAATACAAATTCACCTTCATCACTTGTGAGTCTTTTGTTTTGAGGAGTCTGAATATTGTGAGAATCAACTGTCACTTTTTTCTTTAGGTAAGTGCCCAGTTCGTTGGCTGTTATATACCCATCATCGTCCATATCCGCCAGTTCATCTTTAAGTCCGCTAATAAGATTTTTTGTAAATGCGCTGTGTCCCCATTCTGCTTTTTCAAAGACTCTCTCCCCCTTTCCTCCAGCAGTAATCACCTGCCTTGCTTTGTCCTTCGTAATCTTTTTTAGATAGCCTTCAGTTTTTCTGTCTAAACCTAATCCTCTTGAATCAACTGCCAGCAAACCACCGTAACAGGCATCAACAAGGAATAATATATGCTTTGCGCTTGCAATGGAGGATATTTGTCTAATTTCATTCATGGAAATAGCAGACGTGTACAGATTATTAAAATCACCATCCACGGGTATGAGATAACCAACATCGCCACCATCATCTAATTGCAATGTTTCACCGTGGCCGGCGAAGAAAACGAGCAACCGGTCATTCTTTTTTGTGGATTTAGCTACCCTGAAAAGTTCATCTTTTATATTTTCCCGAGTTGCTTCTTCATCTGTAATTAGACTGACATTATTTTCGGGAAAATTAAATTTATCTATTAGAAGTGATTTTATGTCTTCTGCATCTGCTACGGCATAATCCAACGGTCTTTCCTGATATTTATTAATCCCGATTAGAACTGCATAGCTGTCAGAATAGAAGGATTCTGGATCGGCAAAATTTATTGAGAGGAAAAGTAAAAAGTATAATGATTGTTTTTTCATGTCACTTAAAGACCAACATTAATTAAATCTACTCCTAAATTGAAAAAAATACAACTACCGAATCGAAATTTGTGTCTTTCGTGGAATCTGTGGTTTTTATATTGAGCGGAGAGAGAGGGATTTGAACCCCCGTTACCCAAAAGGGTAAACCGCATTTCGAGTGCGGCGCATTCAGCCGGACTCTGCCATCTCTCCAATGTTAAACTTATGAATAAATTAATTGCCTGCCAATAAATTGAGAGGGATTTCCCGCCTGATCCGCCAGCCGGCGGACAGGCCCGCTCAACCACATAGCGGACTGGGAACCCCCGTTACCCAAAAGGGTAAACCGCATTTCGAGTGCGGCGCATTTCCGCAGGATCCTGTGGGCAGTCGGACTCTGCCATCTCTCCAACTTGTAATTTACAGCTGTCGTTTCGATTTGAAAAAGTCAATCAGCAATGACTGACATTCATTTTCCAATACTCCACCCTTTACAGGTGTTCTGTGCGAAAACCTTGGATCACCGCAAAGCTGATACAACGACCCACAGCATCCCTCCTTTTCATCATAACAGCCGAATACCAGCTGTTTAATACGTGAATTCAGAATAGCTCCCGCGCACATGGCACACGGTTCTTTAGTCACATAAATTGTGCAGTCCTCCAAGCGCCAATCGTGCAGATGGTTGGAAGCGGATGTAATTGCAATAACTTCGGCATGGGCAGTGGCATCCTTCAAACCTTCACATTGATTGTACCCTTTACCGATTATGTGGTTTCCTCTCACAATAACTGCGCCCACAGGAACTTCATTCAATTCCCGGGCTTTTTCAGATTCCCTCATGGCGAGAATCATCCACTTTTCATGGTTATTCAGTGATTCCATTTTAGAGGAAGGATTTCTTATTAAATTGTGCTTCGAACAGCTTCAATCTGAGCCGCTAATTCGCTTCTGCCTTCTACCGTAGAAACAACCGGATTGAAATCATCAGGCAAAAACAGTAGTTGTTTTATTCTTGTGAGACTTGAATCAAATTGCCCAAGTACGAATTGGGAAGATGCCAATGTCCATATAATATCTTTTGAATCAATGGTTGCATCACGAGAGAACTGCCATGACGTAACACCCGATGTAATCACATAGTCATCATCTCCTACCGCACTTAAAAGCGAATCCCCCATCATAACTGCATCGGAATAATTCTCTCTAGCGTGCTGAATTAATGCCAATCCCGCCAGGAGTTCTGTGCCTGTCGGATGTCCAGTGCCAACAAGATTAATATCATCTGATAGAATCATTCCCTCATCAGCGTTATCTAAAGACTTACTTAATTCGCCTGTTTTTCCGTATGCCCACAATAGGCCGTTAAAACCGTCTTTGTAAGTGGAATCTTCAAAAATTGCCTCGCCGAACCAGATGATAGCTTCTTCGTAATTTCCTTCGGTGTACATGTCCCAGCCGTATTCGCTGAGTTCCACTTCGGTCGGTACGATCTGTTCCCTGCAACTGTTTATTACTAAAAACAGAAATGCAAAAAGAGCAGATTTTAAAATTGGTAACTTCATTTGATAATCATCATTTTTTTCGATTGTATAAATTTCTGATTCGTCACCATGTGCGCAATATAGACTCCTGAAGAAATGGACTGCCCGAATTTGTTCTTACCGTTCCATGTAATTTCATGATGCCCGATTTGTGCAGGACCATTAAATAATGTTTCAACCTCCTGCCCTAAAATGTTGAATACAACTATTTTTGCTCTTTGATCGGGACCTCCGAAAAATCCGATATCAAACACCAGCTGTGTTTGAGCATTAAACGGATTGGGATAATTCTGGTGGAGGGCTGTTACTTCCGGTACAACGATTGTTTTTCTATCGAGTTTGAATTTACCGGTTCTGTCAATCCAGGCATTTAACATTCCCTGATGATAAAGGGTTGGAATTTCCCGCCAATATCCGCCTTCACTCATAAGATAAATTGCCTGATCATTTTCATCTCGGGAAGTATCCGGCGGCATAGCAATGAGGACCGGCTTGTCAAATCTCAATGTTGCAAATCCAACCCGGTACAAACCACCATCATTATCGAATGGAAAGAGTGTAGAATCGACAATCATGAAGGGGGTATCAAATGAGACTGTTCCGGGATCACCGGAAATTCGAAACATTCCATCGTTGCTGATTCCTGTCCAGTCACTCGAACCCCGCGCCAGAACCAGTGAAGCTGTTCTTTCTATAATGGTATCTCCCACCAATGCGTCAGCAACCATTTGGTAGGTAAGAGATCCAGTGGTATCTATGGAATGGTGTCCAGTCCATGTATAAGGTGCTATTGAGTCAAGTTCAACAATTTCGCCGAGTGGAAGAATGGTCAAATTCAATGTTGTGGTAACTTCTGCAGTATCGGTTATCATCATATCATAGAAATGTGAAAAAGCAGCATTTTGTGCAAGGGACAATTCCAGATGGGGACGTAAAGCACGAATAATATCGAAATAGAAATTGGTACTGTCCGAGAATTCACCATCGCTCACGATCGTCAGCAAATTACTCCCCTCTGACCAAAACTGTTCCGGTACGAGGGTAGCTAAAGAATCATTTAATAAAACAGTAATCTCAGATGAATCGGGTAAAATTGTGAAAACAATACTGGCAGAATCATCTATATCAACTGCTTGCAGTAAGATGGTAAGTGAATCATTTTCCAATATAGTTGTGTCCGTAATCGCAGTAATCACGGGTGGGTCGTTAACATTCGCAATGAATAGGGTCAGTGTATCAATATCCAATAATGCCCCCTGATCTTTAACAGTAAATGTAATTTTTCGACCGGCAGACGGCGATGTATAATAATTTGACGATGCAGTGAAATTCGCCCTGCGTCCTCCTCCTGTAGTGTCTATGGAGACTGACAATCCTGAATTAGGATTAAAGGTTGAAAAAGGATAAGCAGGATGGTCTGACGTATCCGGAAAAATCGTAAAATCCCAGGTTAATTCGGAAGTATCATTATCAACATCGGTTACGTATTGGTTCAGATTAATGGTATGGAGAGTTGTATCCCCTTCAATAAAGGTAAGAGTAGTGTCAATGAACAATTGGGGTGTGTCGTTGACTGAACTGACAGTTAAATAGAAGATGGTGGAATCGGTAAAATTGACACCTGTTTCCGGATTGAGCCATGAGTCCTGCGCAAATACCTTTATTTGATAAATTCCTGTATCTGACTGAACAGGAGTATTCCATAAAATCAACCCGCTGGAATCATCAATTGCAATGCTGTACGTGGTGTCCGAAGTCGGTCCGGTGACATCAAAAGAATATTGTAAAGTATCTCCAAGTAAAGTTGCCAAATCAAAATCAGAAGCTTCAACCTGATAAGAAAATTGCACATCTTCTTCTACTGTTTGACTGTCAATTTCCGTTATTTGAGGAGGTGAATTAAATCTTAGAAAACCATTGGTGGACTGGAGTGTATCTGATCTGTTCCCTGCCAAATCATTCGCACGAACGTTAACACTATACAACTCGAGATGGCGTAATCCAACCACAGCCTCGGAAGAAGTATCTGTACCTAAATACGTCCATACGAGCATACTGTCTAAATCCGATGAACCAAACCTGCCTACCGACCATTCGTAAAATTCAATTCCCGATTCCCCCGTTTCTGTGTCATCTACAAAACCGGTCCAGACGGCTGAAACAGCATCGGATGAAACAACAGTATCACCATCTGCTGTTGATACAACACCACCCGTGAATAGTGCATCAGTTGACAATGGTGGTATTGTATCAATGGTTAATGTATCGGTGCTGATTGTCCCTAAAGTAAAGTTACCGGCTAAATCAAATAATTTCACATAACTTAACAGGTTTCTCCCTTGGTCAAAACTTCCAGTCGATGCTGATTCGAGAGCAGCCCGAATTGTGTCACTATTAATATGAACAGTTGTTGACGGAGTAAAAACATTCAAAGTATATGTTATTCCAATATCAGTGAAAGAATTAGGAACTTCTTCTGCTTGCATTTGAACTTGAATTTGCCCTAGATACAAAGAATTATCACTGGTATCAATGGGGATTGTAAACGCTACGCTGTCAGTTTTTTCATTGAACCACCCGGTTTTTATCAAGGATCCTTTCGGTTCCACGCTGCCAGTGAGAAAAGGAGTAGGATGAACATTGTCTACCTCGATAATATCTGAACTTGAAGAAGTAATAGGATTCCCAGCATCATCAAAGGCTTCAATAACTACCGTGGCAAACCCATCATTGGAATCAGGAACAGACGAAATTATGAATATCCATTCCGTTGAATCAGTATCCTGAACCTCTGTCATCTGAGACGACACAAGAGTATCACCACTAGCCCATAATACCTCAAGCATCGGAGAAGGCCGCATCGGTTCGCTGAATACTACTCTGACTGTATCAACATCCAACTCCTTCACCAGAGAATCCGAAGAAATAATGGATAAGAGTGACGCTGTGGAGTTATCAACAAGCAATGTATCCCGGAAGAACGTGCTGTCTGTAGTTAAACTGTTTAGCGCTCGGTCTGTTGTGGTAATCGTAACCATAGCAGTATCGTTGTTCCCCAATCCCGAAGGAACCAGAGCATTATAAGACCACACTGTAGAATCATCCGACTGGTCTGTCATATTGCCACTGTCACTATCACCAGCGCCGCTATTATACTCTATTAGCAGAGAAGGAGTACCACCTGTCTGCTCGCTGAAAGTCGCAGTAATAGTCACTGTGGAATCTGCCCGAGTAAGGTATGAAGAATACGTAAGCAGTGCTGAAGGAGAAGTTATGTCATAGGTTATGCTGTCAACACCAGTGGTTCCCTGGTTTTCAGCGGAGTCAACAAACGAATAAATCATCCGGTAGAGAATACCGTCCACAAGTGTAGGATCGTTTGCTAATGCGGGAACGCCATGCGTTCCCACTTCCAATTCATCAGGTATCATTTGAATTGTATCATTCGCCGCTCCTACAGTAATAGCTTCCCACACAATTACACCACTTTCCAAATCAGAAGAATTATCAACGATGGTGTATCCAATGTTTGTATGGTTGACAAAACTTCCAGAATCTGGAAAAACATTTTCAATGATTGGTAATTGAGTGTCAATTCGAAGCACAGAAGTGCCTGAGAGAGAGTCTGCCAAAAGTGCATTTCCTGCTTTATCATTACCCTCAACAGTTACAGTTATTGTTCCATTAACTGTGTCCGGCAATGGATTAATAAAATAAGTAAAAATAGAATCGCTCGCTGTAACTGTCATATTCTCATTTGAAATATCATTTGATGTTTCAGGAAAATCAATACTGATGGTAGGTATTATGGTAAAAAAATCAGTCATAGATGCTGTAATGGATAGGGTGTTATCCTCGAGACCTACCAGTGAATCGGAATAACTGAGTGTGCAAAACGGTAATTTTGTATCTAGGATAATATCCTTGTTGTCAGCAAATGAACTGGTATTACCAGGAACCGGTAAATTTATATTTAAAGGATTTCCGGCAACATCAATAATCTGGCTTCCTTGATTGTCAAGCGAGTTTGACCCCGAATAATCAAGGTCATTACTGTTATCACCAGCAATTACACTATAACGGAAAACCAAGGTATCCGATCCTGTCCCAAATATGTAAGCAGCATCGTTATCCCCTGAAACCCCAGTTGTATCTGTATCTAATTCGAGTAAAGGAACAGGTAAACCAGAGACTGAAACCTGCTCATCTGTTACCACATGAACCAAGATCGTGTCACCCTCATTGTAATATCCATTAGGGGTAGGTGATGTAACTTCTGATACGGTAGGATCGGTTTCGTCAACAGTGAGAGTGTTATTGCTTTGAGTAAATTGCGTGCTATTACCCGCTACATCCGTGACCACTGCTTTGAAAGAAAGAACATCGTCATCGCTGAATGCTGCTAACTCTTCTATACCCGTGCTATTAGCCTCAGTTCTATCTACACTGATAGTCTTAGATTCCGAAGAAAGATCTAAGGCGGAGATGTTAGCAGGATCACCAAGATCTTCATACGTACCTTGAGCTTCAGCCTGCAATTGGATCGTACCATTTTCGAGACTCGTATCGGATCCCTGTAGAGGTACAACAACTTCTACGGAGGCATTCGTGCTGTTCCAAAAGTTGGGTATTTCATTGCCACCCACTGTAGACACCGCTCCAACTATTTGAGCCACTGGAGCTATCTGGTCAACAATTATTGTTGTATCACTTGCGTTGAACGCCTGACCATTACCGGCAATATCTGTAACAACTGCTGCTATAAAAACAATGTCTCCATTATCCAAAGAAAGGTCGGATTCAAAATCATCTGCTGAAACAGTAATTGTGTCCGTAATATCAATTGTTGTGATTATTGAAGGGGAACCAATATTCGTAATATTACCATCTATTTGTCCGGTCAGCTGAATCGTACCTATCAATAAACTGGCATCATTGTCCAGAGGTACAGCAACCTTCAATGCAGTGTTATTGCTGTTCCAAAACCCTACATTGGTCGGATCACCCACCGTTGTAACGGACATGACCTGATCGGCAGTTGGATAAATTCCGTCAATGGTCAAGCTGACATCATCTTCAATATTTTCACCGGAAGGTATGGAAAAATTTGTTGTGGGGTTTCCAGCCACATCCCTGAGTGTTCCACCTCCGATAACTACAACGCTGTCCACAGAAAGAGAGGCAGCAGATTCACCTTCAGCTACCGTATAAGTCCCAGTAACTTCATCTCCTGAAAAAGTACTAATAGTAACCAGTCCTCCTGAATTCAAATAAACAATCAGATTTCCCGCGTCGAGAGTGGCAATTGAACTGAAACTGACTATTAGATCCATTTCTGCACCGATTCCATAGGTACCTTCCAGTTCAGTTGAGGTCACTTCAGTAACCGTAGCTGCCGATGTATCAATCTCAAGGGTAGATGAAGATACCGTTCCCTGAGTACTATTCCCCGCAACATCAGCCAAGATTGCATTGATACGAATAATACCACCATTGGCAAAACCGGCTAGATTATTTACTTCAGATAAGTCTAAAGTTACTATTTTGGTGGTTCCAATTTCACCGCCTGAAATTGGATTGGATGAACTTGGGATTGAAAAATTATTGGCATCAATCTTTGCAAGGAGTGTCACTGATCCACCGACAAGGGTGTTATCATTGGGAATATCTATGTTGGCTTCAAGCCCTGTATTGGTACCGTTCCAGAATTCGGATTGAACGAAGCCACCTATTGTTGTAATATCTCCCACAGTAAAATCAGGGGGATCGTCAACATCAATAAATATGATCGAATCCCACTCAGTGAATTCTGTTATATTTCCCGCTTCATCAGAAACAGTTACAGAAATATTGATACTGCTTCCATGACCCCAGCTATCAATCTCCTCAAATTCTAATTCGGTTGCTCTGTAGACTTTACTTCCTGCATTTACATCTGTTGATTGTATTGTATAAGGATTTCCAAAAGAAGTGTAACTTTCAGCCGTTAAAACTTTCCCTTTTAATTGGATTGTCCCATTTACGAGAGAATTATCACTCACCTGGAGTGGAATTGTTACATCAAGATTTGTGTTGTCTTCATTCCAATATCCCGCTACAACCGGATCACCTACTGCTGAAACTGTCGTAATTCCCTGATCAACAGGATAGATGCCGTCAACAATAATTACCCGTTCATTTTCAACATTTGCTCCATCGGGGACAGTAAAATCAGATGTGGGGTTGCCCGCTATATCTGTGATTGTTCCTGCCCCTGGAGTTATTCCATCAACCGATAAAGCAGTGCTTTCATCATCTTCTGCAACAATATAGGACAGCAATGTAGAAGAAGAATTGGATATGATGTTTTGGGTAAGACTGTTACTTGACGCATTAATTTGAACAATAAGATTTCCACCGGTTAATGTAACATTTTCTGTAAATGTTAATAATAAGTTAATTTGACCACCAATTCCATAAAGACCGGCAACCGCTGTAGAAACAACATTGTCAATGGTGGCGGATGTTTCATCAATGGTCAAAGTTGTACCGCTCTCAGTTCCTATTGTACTGTTACCTGCAACATCGGTAATGACAGCCCTGATTGAAATTATACCACCCTCACCAAAGCCAGTTAAATCTTCCACATCTGTATCTCCAGTCCCAGTGGCTGATGCTGTTACAGTTTTCGTGCCGGAAGATACTTCGGACCCAGTAATCGTAGAAGATGCTCCAAGATCAACGAAGCTATTCCCGTCTATCTCAGCTTGAAGCTGGACAGTTCCCCCCTGGAAACTTGCGTCAGAATTATCCATAGGAACGACAATACTTATTCCGGAATTTGTTACATTCCAATAATCAGCAGTTGATGTACCGCCGGTGGAAGTTACAGAACCTACAGTGAAATCGATTGGGACAACACCATCGACAATAATACCATGTGTGTCATCTAAATTTTGACCATCAGGAATACTGAAGCTGCTCATGGAGTTTCCAGCAGCATCAGAGAATGTACCCCCACCGCTTAAATCTATGGAGGAAACTGACAAATCAGAACTTTCGTCTCCGGATTGAACCGTGTAGGTTCCTGATGACGAGGAAGCTCCGGAAATCGTGGTAATTGTGACTTGTTGATCGGTATCACCCGTTTCTAAAGTAATAATCAAATTGCTGCCTGATAATGTTACTGGTTCGCTGAAATTGACTGTGATATTTACATCATCACCAATTTTGTAATAGCCATCATTTGATGTTGTTATTATACTGCTGATTGTAGGTGCAATTCCATCAACCACAAAATCACTTGCGTCACTCAAGTTTGACCCAGCAGGGATATTAAAATCCGAAATCGAGTTTGCATTAGTTGTAACAACATCATTTAATGAAGCACCCACTCCTAAAGATATTGAATTCACATTGAGATCTGAAGACTCATCACCTGATTGCACTGTGTATAGCCCAGATGCCGTCGTTGAATTTGAAAATGGAGATAGAGTAACAGTCCTATCATCATCTCCTGTTTCTAATAATACTTCCAAATTCCCTCCTGAAAGGGTGACACCTTCTGAAAATGAAACGGTTATATTGATGGCATCAGTAGCTTTATAGGTACCGTCAGCTGATGTTGAAGTCACGCTGCTAATGGTAGGCCTGGTGGTTTCTATAACAATGTTGCTGGAATTATTCAGGTTGCTGGTACCGGGAATATCAAATGAAGATATTTGGTTCCCGGCTGCATCGGAAAGTGTTGCGCCACCTGACAACGAAATTGAACTTACGGAAAGATCGGAACTTACATCACCTTCCTGAACAGTGTACGTGCCTATAGCGGAGGTTACTCCGGAAATACTTGAGATTGTTACCGTCCGGTCGGTAGATCCCGTTTCCAGTGTGATGATGAGATCTCCTCCTACAAGAGTAACTGTTTCTGCATTGCCTCCTATCCCATTAACAAAGTTAACAGTTACCAAAATCGACGACCCGATTCCATAGGTGCCATCTGTGGCGGTTGATGTAACACTTCCAATGGTGGGCGCCGTAGTTTCAACCACTATATCACTGTCATCATTAATGTTCTCCCCACCGGGAATACTGAAAACAGTCATAGTATTTCCAGCAGCATCTGTTAGACTCCCAGCGTCAAGGGCAACGGAATTGGCTGAGAGGTCAGAGGTAGCATCCCCTTCTTGAACTGTGTACGTCCCCGCAACCGATGTAACACTGGAAATACTTGATATACTGACGGTTCGATCTGTGGTCCCAGTTTCCAGTGTAACAATCAGACTATTTCCCCCAGATGACGATACTGATTCGCTGAATGTTACTGTCACGTCTATGTCTTCACCTACTGAATAAAATCCGTTGACAGAGGATGATGAAATGCTTGCGATTGTTGGAAGTACACCATCAATTTCGATTTGTTTCGAGTCATCGACATTTTGGCCGTTGGGAATGGAGAAATCCGTTACATCATTACCTGCAGCATCCTCAAGAACCCCGGAAGCCATTTGGATAGAACTGACAGATAAATCACTTGTCTCATCTCCTTCCTGAACAGTGTACGTGCCAGAAACACTCGTTGTACTCTGGATATTTCCGGAGGTAATTGTAACTGTTCTATCTGTTGTCCCAGTTTCAAAAGTAACCACCATACTCCCCGTTGCAGTAACAGCTTCACTGAAAGTAACAGTAAATTCAATGTCCGTCCCAACAGGGTAGGTTCCGTCACTTTTTTCGCTGGACAAGCTACTAATTGTCGGATTTTCGGTATCATAATATCTTGAAGAATAGTTCACACCTCTGGTATTCCCGGCAGCATCTCTCAACGAAAAACTTACGGTATAGAGGTTGTCTTCCAAAATATCTCCAGCCGTCGTTTGACCTGTTAAAGTAATCGTGCGGGTGGCACCAGATTGTTTTTCATCACTGGATTGAGTTCCTAACGTGTAAGTATGGCTCGTACCATTATCAGACCCACTTGTCCCGATAAAAGCGACAGTGCTCTCTAGATTATCACTCAAATCTTCACTAAGTGAATACGCAACTTGATACGTATTGAAGTTCCCCCCCGGGTAGCTTAATGACGCATACGTATCGGAAACGTCATATTTTATAAAAGAGTTACTTCCTTCGAACGTTATTTCTTCTGTAGTAGTAATGGTTGGAATAGGAAAATTATCCGCAATGCCAACTCTCAGATCAAAATTATCTTGATTTGGATTTGTATTTGTTGAAGTCAGGTGGCTGTTAAATACAGTGATCGTAGCAGTACCACTACTAAACGCAACGGTTGTCGGAGAACTCATATTATCGAAACTGGAAGGTGTATCTCCGTCCTCCGCCCATGCAAGCTTCAAAAATATACCACCGCTACCGTAGGTGTTAAGGTCGTTGGTTGTTATATTGTCCAAATCTACCTGAATAGATATAGAGTTTGTTTCATTGAAATATCCATCTATTTGAGTTCCGTTTGTAGTAGTGGTGATCGTTACGTTTCCAGATAAAAAGCGAGGTAATAGTACACCGATGGATATTAGGATACCTAGGATTCTAAATGTTTTTATTGACACAAGTCTATTCTCTCAGAATTTACTCTCAAAGAGTTTTCCAAAAAGTGAATTCGATTTAAATCGTAAACCCAAATGTTACAAATCCATCCAGCCAGCGGGCATTTTTCTCGTTTTCGAAGTGGGTATTAGGAATAGTCATTGCAGTGGTGGAACGAATTCCGAATCTAACATCCAGAACATTCCCCATGGAAAAGCCGAAGCTCTGGCCAATGGTGTAAACAGATGTTTCTCCTAACAAACCGAGACCAAAATGAATGTTACTTGGACCTGCAGGTAAACGTATCATTCCCAAACCTCCAGTCCCGGAAAATTCACCTCCCACAGGTTGAGAATTTTCAAACTTAAAGGTTGCGATTTCTATTCCAAACCGAATTTTAAGCGGTCCCATTTCCAGCAATAATGGGAAATCTATACCGAAGCGGTAATCAACATTTGAATTCCATTTGAGAAGTGTGTGATCAACATATCCAGGGGAAGCTGCCGTAAAATGAATTGTATACCCTCTCTTTTTGGCTTCTTCTGCAAATTCCACATCTGTTAATTCATATTCTTCTTCTCCACCATACAAATACTCATCCTCTTCATAATATTCATCTTCATCTTCTGAATATTCCTCATCTTCGTCCAGATATTCTTCGTCATCCTCATAATATTCGTCCTCATCGTAATCAAGCGTATCTTCTTCCTCCCAATAAATGCCCTCATCCTCTTCATATTCAAGTGTATCTTCCTCACCCCAGAAAATGCCTTCATCATCCTCGTAGTATTCATCTTCCTCGTATTCTTCCTGTGCAGTCACGAAGGATACTGAGAGTGCCAGAAAAATAAAAAGTGCGGAAAACTGAGTCAGTTTTCTGCTTAGATTTGAATGCCGGGAAAAAAGTGTTTCAAACATTATTCTTAATTTGGTTGTTATTTCACCAGACTGAAATTTAAGTTTTCCTTAGTAAGAAATCAATGTAAGACTATCCACATTAGGAAATATATTACCTGTTTATTTTTCAAACAGGGCTTTAGTACGCCCGGGAGGATTCGAACCCCCAGTCCCCTGGTCCGTAGCCAGGTGCTCTATCCAATTAAGCCACGGGCGCATTTTTGATCTTCAATTTTCAATGTACAAATTTAAATAATAAAGTGTCTTCGTTCTCCTATATACATTTTCAATCTTCATTCAATTAAACTAACAATTCCTCCGCAGGATGTCCAGAGGATGCCTTGCGCTGTGCATAATTCTTAGTTCCTAATTCAAGATTCGTTAGTGTAGCCCGTAGGGGAATTGAACCCCTGTTACCGCCTTGAGAGGGCGGCGTCCTAACCCCTAGACGAACGGGCCATTGGTA